>CAOJBM010000015.1 GCA_948329525.1 uncultured Mycoplasmatota bacterium | reverse complement strand
ACAATCATAAATTTTCAACAAATTTATGATTGTTTATCAATATTTAAAAATAAGACTTTTTTACACCAAATTTTAAAAAAAATACTACTTTTGGTGTTTTAAGTCGTGGAATAATATCTATTTTCCATAAAATTTAGAACTTTTTTAATAAATTTACAAAAAATCTTGTAAAAGCTTAGAAAGTCAAAACTAATAGTTTTAGCATCATAGAAAAATAATTTTTTCAACCACCATGCACTGAAAGTACAGGGCTTGAATTACGACTGAAAGTCGTGTTCGTGACTAAAGTCACCCTGTTATCTTGAATATATCATTTTCTTCTTCTGTTTGATTTTCTATGTATTCTTTTATTATTTCTTTTGTTACATTTCCTACACTTCTACAAAAATATCCTGGACTCCATAAGTGTTGTCCCCAATATCTTTTCCTTAAAATTTTATATTCTCCTTGTAATTTTTTACTACTTCTTCCTTTTAGATATTTCATCATTTCACTTACTGATATATTTGGTGGACAACTTACTAACATATGTATATGTTCTTTTCCTATGCTTCCTCTTATAATAGTAATTCCTCGCTTGTTACAACTTTGTCTTAATATTTCTCTTAATCTTTTTGCTATTCTTCCTTCTATTACTTTATATCGATATTTCGTTGTCCACACTATATGATACTCTATACTATATTGGGTATGACTTCCTTTTCTCATTCTTTAACTTCCGCTCTGAATTACTATTATATCTCATCAACAATAAATTGTCTCTTAATTCTGAAAGAATTTACGTACTGAAAGTACGTGGGCATTACCCAGTTACCAATTTGATATAAAAAATATAACTAAAATATGAAAATAATAAGTATACGTAGAAATTTTTCTGATTGCAATATTATTAAATTTTATTTTTGGTTTTATTTCTATCAAAAATAAAAATAAAAATATTATTACAGGAATATGCATTAATAAAAATTCATATTGTATTATATCTTCTAAATGATTTTTTACAAAAATAGTTTCTACCAACAATAATAGTGCACTTATAATAAAAAATATAATACTTTTTTTCTTTTCAAGTTTAACATTATTTAATCCTATAAAATACCCTATCGCATAAAATAAATAACCTGACAGAATTGGATTTCTATTATTCCAAAAAAACAATTTTAATTTATTTGTAATTATTCTTATTTTAGAAGGTCTTGAAATAAAATCATATGTTGTAAAGCTTAATCCTATTAAAAAGAAAATAAAAAATATAAACATGCTTACTAATATATTTTTTTATTATCTTTAAAAAAATATATTAGTATTATAGAAAAAATTATACTTCCTGTAAACCACATAACACTATCTGAACTTAATAATATAAATCTTTTTATACATTCTATATTTTGAGTATAATTTAAATTATAAAAAAACAGTTTGCAACTAAATATATTATTGACCAAAAAGAATACACTTTAAAATTTCTTTTTATATTTTTTTTCAATCTGTTTTTATCATTTTCTTTTTACTCAATAAATATCCTGAACATACAAAATAGAAAGGAACAGCTAATCTAAATACTGTCTCGTGAATATAAAATCCATATTTTAATTTTAAATACAATTCTGTATGAATTAAAATTACACAAATAGAGAAGAAAAACTTAAAAATATCTAAAATAACATAATTATTTTTCATTACTTACTTAAATGTTTAACTGTTTCTTTTACAGACTCATCTGAATTATGAGAAGCTTTCCAACCTTTTGAATGAATTTTGGATAAATCATATTTAAACTTAGGAACGTCACCTTTCCAACCAACATTTCCTCCAGTATATTCGTACTCGACATTTTCTAATCCAAATTCTTCACAAACAATATCAGCTATTTTTGTAACAGAAGTAGAACCTTCTACTCCAATATTATATATTTCTACTCCATTTGGTATATTTTTAGTCATCAATAAAATAACTTCTACTAAATCTTTTACATAAATATAAGGTTTAGATTGAGTACCATCTCCTAAAATTTGCAATTTGTGAGGATTTGCTTTTAACTTTTTAGTAAAATCAAATATTACTCCGTGTGTTAAGTTGGGACCTATAACATTTGGAAATCTAAATATTACCACATTCATTTCATTCATATAAGAATAAGCAGATATTAAAGATTCACTAGCAAGTTTGGAAGCACCATAATATGAAATTGGTCCTAAATTTCCTAAATTTTCCTTTAATAATTCACCTTTTCTATCTCCATAAATTGCAGATGTAGATGCAAAGAAATAATCTTTAACATTTAAGGTTCTAGCAATTTCTAAAGAAGCATATGTAGTTTCTAAAGTATTATGAAAATCTACTTGTGGATTCTTACCACCTTTTTGTATATCGCTGTTTGCTGCTAAATGATAAATAATATCAATCTTTATATTTTTTAATTTTTTAATTACATTATCTACATTTACTACATCTTCTTTTATAAATTTAAAATTTTTATCATTTATAAAATCAGACATATTTTCTTCATTTCCTAAAGTAAAATTATCTACACAAATAACATAATTTCCTTCAGCTAATAATTCTTTAGTTAAATGGCATCCTATAAATCCAGCGCCACCTGTTATTAATATATTCTTCATTTTTAATCTCCTAACTTACAAATATAGGTATAGTACCTTGATGATCAAATTTAAAGTCTAACTCGGTTAATTCCGATAAACTATCAATTACTTTTTGTTTATTTTCTTTTGGAACATAGAATAATAAAAATCCTCCACCACCAGCGCCAAGTAATTTGCCTCCAATGGCACCGTTCTTTATAGCTATATCATACCATTTATCAATATTTGGATTAGATATACCAGAAGCTAAAGTTTTCTTTAACATCCAACTTTCATGAAGTATTTCGCCCAAAACATCAACATTTCCTTGTTCTAGTTCTTTTTTTAATTTATGTGTTAATTCGCACATTTTTTGAAGATTTCTTTCTTTATCTCCAAGAGTTCCAACATTTTTAGACTGTTCTTTTAATATTGATGAGGCAGAATGTACTCCTCCAACATACATCATTATTAAATTTTCTTCTAATTTATGAAAAGCTTCTTTATTCATTAAGATTGGTTCTACATATACAGAACCATCTTTATTAAACTGATAATAATTGAGTCCTCCATATGCAGCAGCATATTGATCTTGCTTACCAATCATATTACCTAATTCTTCAATTTCCACTTCACATGCTTTATTTGCTATTTCTTCTTTAGAAACAAATTCTCTTTTATAGCAAGCTAAAGTATTTAGTAAACCTACTGTAAAAGAACTTGAAGATCCCAATCCAGTACCTTGAGGAATATCAGCTATAGAAGTAATTTCAACTCCATCAACGTTTAAATCTTTTAAACATTGTTTAAATATTGGATGTTCAATTTTGTCTATATCTTTTACATTTTCTGTTTTAGAATATTTTAATACAGTAGAGTCGCCTTGAAAAGAGGGATGAGCTGTAATATACATATATTTATTAATAGTAGTACTAATTACACATCCTCCATGTTTTTCATAAAAACTAGGTAGATCGCTTCCTCCTCCGCATAAGCTAACTCTGAAAGGTGTTCTAGTTATAATCATTTTTCTTACTCCTTAATTTAGATTAATAATTTTTATCAGCTAATTCAATCATAGTTTCTTTCATAAGAGAATAATTGCAATTATCAAAATTCAAATTATTCAAATTATTTATAAATTCATCAATATTAGTTTCAGTTATTAAATATTGTTGCATATCAAACATTTCTAAAGTTGATTTTATTTTTGGAGTATTTGCATCAAAAACAATAAAATTAGTATTGCAACTTAATGCCGTTATTGTATGATGGAATCTTCCTGATATTAATATTTTTGCATCATCAATGCATGAAACAAATTCATCAATACTATTGGCTTCATATAAAATTATTTTTTCTTTATAATATTTTTTCAACTTTTCATATAATTTTATATCATCTGTACATTTTGCTGTTTTAACATTTGATATTAAAAAAACAATTTTAGATTTATTATATAATTTTATTATTTTATTAATAATTTTCAAATAATCATCAAATTTAAATGAATTAATGTTATTTCCTCCAGACAATAATATATATGATTGTTTAAATATTTGAATATGTTTATAATAATTTTTTATATATAATGGTACACTATCAAATGCTAATGTTACATTACCTTGTATATTATTTTTTAAAGTTTCATATGAAATATAATCCCTAACACAAATAGAGTCTATAATACTTAAACTTTTATTTAAATATTGTCTAAACAATTCGGTAGATTCTTCAGTTACTAAATCAACTTTATTATTTAAAAAAACAGAAGTATTAATTAAATGAATTTCTTTATTGTAAATTTTTTTTGAAATATATATAACATACAATAACATTATAGTGAATGAATTATATTGAGAAATGCATCCTTCTCCATTTACAACTATTACATCAACATTTTTAATATTATCTATTAATTCTCTATTATTTTTTATAAAATCATTTAAAACTTTTTCATCATCAAAATTTTCTATTTTTTCTATATTTAATTTTACAAATCTTAATTTTTCTATCCCATATGAATTTACATTTTTAAATTTATTTTTTAATCTTTCTCGAATGATAAAACTTGTTGCACAACTACCGTGATGAAAATCGTCAAAAGTATCATTTAATATTAAAGCTTCTTTATCTAATTTAAATTCAATATTATTGGCAGATTTATTATAATTTAATAATTTTAACATTTTATTTTCGTACTTAATATTATTTAATTGATTATTAATTCTATTTATATTTTCTTCAATTAAATTTATTTTATTTTTCGAATAATTTACATCCCAATCTAGCCTATGAGTCATTTCAGTAATATAGTTTGTTTTATTATGTAATTCATCAAAATATAAGCGTATATTAAACATATTTTCAAATGATATTCTGTTATAGACTTTTTTAATTAATCTAAATGTTGGCCTTAATAATGACTTTATTTCACTCTTAATAATATTATTTTTTTTAATATCTTTTACAATACTATCAGTGAAAAATTCATTATAATTTAAAACTTTTTTTAATAATAATTCATCATAATATTTTTTTTGTTTATTTGCATCTATAACTTTTTTAATAGTATTTTTCTTCAAATCAATAATCGATTGACTTGATCCATAATTATTTAAAATATTTTTTCTTTTTTGAATTGATGTAATTTCATTATCACTTAAATCTAAATCCAAATTTTCCTTCAATTGATGTTTTATAGTATTTTTGGTAGAACTAGCTATTTTATCTTCGTTATCATTTGATCCTGTTAAACTTAAATTTGATGCTCTATATTTAACTAATACCGTATTTAATCTTTCCATTTTTACATACCTAGATGCTTGACTCCATAACTCAAAGTCTTCTGAAAAATAATTTGGATTATACTTTAAGTCATATTTTTCAAATATTTTTTTATTAAACATAACAGAGGGATGACATATTGGGCATCCTACTAACAATTCTGCTTTTATTTCATCATCTTTTAATCCTTTATCAAACCATTTTCCACTTGTATTCATAAAAAATTCCGCATTAGATGAAACCATCCCAATATCTAGATTGTTTTCTAAAAATGCCACTTCTTCCTCTAATCTTATTTTTAAGGAAATGTCATCATCATCCATTCTTGCTATATATTTACCTTTAGAATTATCTATAGCAATATTCAATGATTTAGGAAATCCTTCTCTTTTTTTATTACAAATTAATTTTATTCTATTATCATTATATTTTTCTACAAATTCTTTTATTTCTTGTTGATTGTCAGACTTTTCAATCACTAATATAATTTCAAAATTATTATATGTTTGCTCTAATAAACTATTGATACATTCTTCTAAAAAATCATATCTCTTATAAATTGTCATAACAATAGAAACTAAGGGCATAGCATTATGCTTTAATTTAATAGTATTCCATTTTTTTTGATATTCATTCCAAAGAGGATACATATCATTATATTCTTCATCATTCCAAAATTTTCTTATTCCATGGGCATGTACAATTTTTGCTTCTTTACCTTTTTCAAAAAAACTTGGGTGACAATGATATAAATCAATGTCGATATTATCTACACTAATGTTAAATTCCTGAATCATAATATTTATTATTCCCTGATCTGGCCATCTTAAAAGTGGCGCATATTGAATAGTTTTACTATAACACCATTCTGTTAAATCACCATATTTTAATAACTCATCATTTAAAACTAATAACCCCGAATTATACATTGGAATAAACATATCATAATCTTCAACTATATCATAGAAATTATTAATCACAGAATATTCTTCTAATGCCTTAACAGCAGCCATGTCTTTTGTATTTGCATATTGTAGTATATCACTTAGATCTTTTTGATATAAAACATCGACATCAGACCAAATAATTTTTCTATAATTTTTTAAAAAGTTAAAACATTCATATCTAAAAAATGCTGCAACACTATATAGATTTGCTGCTTCTTCATTAATCATAGCCATAAAATCATCTCTTTTAATCTCGATGAAATTACAATTGACTATCTCATTTATCATTTTTTTATTTTTATCACTTATGCCATTATGTAATACTATAATGTCATCCCAAAACTTTTTACTCTTTTCTGTTAAGCCAATTAATACATTTGCCAATTTATCAACATAATTATTAGTAATACCATAAACTAATGCTACTTCTTTTTTTTTCATAATTACTTCCTTTCCAATATCCCCTTAATTTCATTATCTAGACCTTCGTATAAATAATTTACATTCCACATAACATTACGTTTTTTTATTGAAATTAGTCGCCCCGCTAATAAAACATTCTTTTCTTCCACAATTTTATTTACTATACTTCCTTCTGCTATTATTGCATTACCTTTTATATTTGCTTTTGACAAAATTGTAACTGAATCACATATCCAAACATTGTCTCCTATTATTATATCACAATCTATATTAACTTTTTTATGAAAGTTGATATCATAAATTGTATGATCATTTCTCCCTCTAAATGTTATATAACCACCAAACAAATTGCTATTACCCATCTCTATTGTTCTATTTTTCTCTACAGGAGAAATAAATTTTATTTTCTCTCCATTAAAATTATTACCATCACCTATCTTGATAGAAACATTTTGAGGATAAATATTAGGAAAAACACCCCAATATTCTATCAAAATATCATTTTTTACAAAGTTATTTTTTCCAATTTTAAAAATATTATTATTGCCACTAAAATTGATAATTATCTTTCCATCACCTAAAATTTTATTTAAAAAAAATTTATTATAAATTTTTTTTATTAATTTATACAATGGTCGAAAAATAAATTTTACTCCTTTTTTAAGCATATATTTGTTACATCTCCCCACATTTGCGATATAAATAATATGATTTTTTATTAATTATACACAATTATTTAAAATATGTAAACTACACTTCTTCTGCAAATCCTTTAGATAATTTTCTAAAGATTAATAATCCTATATAACATAATAATAAACTAAATCCTAGTACAACTAATAATGATTTTACATGAGGTATATTTCCCCAATATAATACATCGCGATAAGAATTTATGATTGCTGTCATTGGATTTAATCTAATTATACTTGCAATTTTAGATTCCCCAAATATTTCTATTGAATATAAAATTGGTGTTGCATAGAATAACATCTGTGTGAAAAAACTAACAAAATATTCTAAATCCCTTGCATAAACATTTAAAGCACTTGTTATAAAGATAATTCCTAATGTTAAAAAATATTGTGTAACAATTATGAGTGGTAGCCATACCATACATATATTAAATCCAATTCCAGAACATATTAAAAAGATTGCAATAATTACTAATGTAATCAAATAATTAATTAATCCACTTGTTACTACAGATATAGGAAGTATTTCTCTAGGAAAATAGACTTTTTTAATAATACCACCATTTCCAAGCACACTATAAGTTCCTTGCGAAATACACTGTCCAAACCAATTCCATGCTAAAATTCCTATAATCAAAAACGTTGTATAATGCTCATATGTAGCACTTTTCATTAAATGAGGAAATACTATTGCATAAACTAAAGTCATTAATAAGGGATTCATAAAAGTCCATAAAACTCCCAAAAAAGATCCTTTATATTTTCCTCTTACATCTTTTTTTACATTATTTTTAAGTAATTCTCTATATGCATATAAATCTTTAAAAAGTTTCATATTTTCCTCCCTCTATTTAAAGGTATCTAAATATTTTTTAAATACTTCTTCTACTTTTCCATCTAATTTTACTTTACCATCACATATCCAAATAGCTCTTTTACACAATTTCTTTAATGAATCCAGACTATGACTAACAATTACAATAGTTTTATCACTATCTCTTAATTCTTCTAATTTAGCAAAACATTTTTCTTGAAAATGTTGATCTCCAACGCCAAGAATTTCATCAATTAAAAGTATTTCCGCATCTACATTAATTGCCACTGAAAAAGCAAGTCTCATATACATTCCAGAGGAATATGTTCTTACAGGAGAATCTATAAATTCACCTAGTTCTGAAAATTCTATAATTGTATTTAATCTTTTATCAATTTCTTGTTTTGTAAGTCCAAAAATTGCTGCATTAAAATAAATATTTTCACGTCCAGTAAAATCAGGATGAAAACCAGCGCCAAGTTCTAGCAAAGAAGTTAATTTTCCGTTAGTTGTTATTTTCCCTTTTGTTGGATAAATAATTTTAGTCATTAATTTAAGTAAAGTAGACTTCCCACTCCCATTTATACCTATAAGTGCAACTGTTTCTCCTTTTTTAATATCTAAAGATACATTTTCTAATACAGTATGTTCTTCAGCTTTTTTCTTATTCCAAAAGATTAATCTTTCTTTTAAAGTACTCGGTTTATCATAAAACAATTTAAATGATTTTGTAACATTTTCTACTTTTATTGCGATATCTTTAGTATTCATAACAAATCCTCCATAGCTATTTAATTATATCATATGGCAGACTATGTCCGCAACCTAACTAGTTGCTTTTTCAGGACAAAGACATGAAAAAAATCAAGAAAAAGTATTGACAGCCATATAAAATCGTAGAAAAATAGACAAATAGTAACTCAAATATAGTCAAATTACCTATATAAAATATGTATACTATTGTAAAATATCTTAAAAATTTAGTATTCTATTATTAGGTGATGATAAATGGTAGTAAAGAAAAAGAAACTTACACGCAGAGATATTACAGAAAGAATATTAAAAAAATATAATGTATATGAAGAAAAAATAGACTTTCAAACTCTTAAGAACTTTAAAGAAAAAAAGAAGGAATTAACTGATACAAGACATTCAAAAAAAATGTACTTATAAAATTTGGGATATTATTGTTGTAGTTTTTGTTGCTATTCTTGCTAACTGTGATAATTGGGAAGAAATTAGAGAATTTGCTATTCGTAAAAAAGATTGGTTTAAAAACTTCTTAAAATTATCTGATGGTATTCCTTCTAGCAAAACTTATGAAAGAATATTCTCCATTCTCAATCCAAAAGAACTTGAAAATGCTACTACTTATTTTGTATATGAAGTTGTTTCTATTTTCAATTCTGATAAAGATATTATTAATATAGATGGTAAAACAGACAATGGTAGCTCTAGAAACAAAACAATGTTACATGAAAGTGTTAAATCTTTAAATGTCTTAAATGCCTATTCTAATAAATATGGCATTTGTTTAGCTAGTGAAATGATCGATAAAAAAACAAATGAGATTCCTACTACTAAAACAATTTTGGAAAGAATAATTATCAAAGATGCTATTATTACTTGGGATGCTCTTAATACTCAAAAGAAAAATGTAGAAACAGTAATTAAAGGAAAAGCTGACTATTGTGTACCAATTAAATAAAATCATCCCGTTTTCTATCAAGAACTAGTTCTTTTCTTTAATCAGGATAAATTAGATACTATAAAAGAAAAAAATGATGGTATAACTTATAAAATACAATATGAAAAATCTCATGGGAATATTATTATTTATGAATACTTTCAAACAGAAGATGTTACCTGGTTTGAAGATTTAAATGAAATGGAAAAATTTAAAATCATTTGCATGTGTTAAGAAAACAATTGGAGAAGGAAGAAATGGGAGAATAGAATTCCGTTATTATATTTCTAGTTTATTAAATGACATTGATTTAATTTCTAAAGCAATCAGACATCATTGGAGTGTTGAAAATAAACTTCATTGGCATTTAGATGTTACATTTAAACAAGATAAAAATACTGCCATAAATAAAAATGCTTTATTAAATCTTCAAATTATGAAAAAACTTGCACTTGCTTGTTTAAAACATACTGCTACTATTTATGATAGAAGTTTACATCTTATCAGATTTGGCATTCAACTTGATTTTGAAAAGGAAATACCTCGTTTTTTCAATATTTTAGCTAATTTTTAATATTTGTAATTTTCATCTAAAAAAAGTTATTTTTCCTAGGTATTTCCTAATCAAAATAACTCTTTTATAAATATTTCATGTCTTTGTCCTGAAACTTTTTTCATATTTAAAATTTCTTTATTTGGAACTAAAAAGCATGAAATATTGTTAAAATTTGATAAAAATAAACGATATTCAAGTAAAATAATTGATTTTTTTAGAAAATTTGGCTATACTAATAATGTCTAGAGCAATCTAGACATAGGGGTGACAACGAATAAAAATTATATTTTTCATAAATAAGTTTCGTTCATTCACCTCCTTTCTAATCAAGTAGCCCGCAGTATGCCGGCGACCCACTCTTAGAGGTGGGGTTATTTTTATTAAAAAATTCATATCTTTTGGATATGAATTTTTCTACTTTATAATCGTAATAGCTTTTGAACCATAAAATGGATAACAATATAAGTGTTTTTCAATAGTAATAAACTCTAAAGAAAAAAGTTTTCTCATTGGACTTATTGTTAAATCTGCTAATTCTAAACCTGCACAAGTTACTAAATTTCCTTTTTTTGTTTCTACCCACTTTGGTCTAAAATAAACACCTACTATATTTTTAAAAAATGTATTACTCTTACTAATTGTTCCATTTTCTTTTAATTGCAGAATAAATTGCAATTTAAGTTTATCTACTTTTTCATTATCACTTTCAAAAACAACAGCACCTTTTATTCCTTTTTCATTTAAATATTCAGCATATTTTATTATTAATTCATTTAAACATAATAATAGAGGATTCATACTTTCATCAAAAGTTTTATTATTTACAAATCTCATATAATTTAAACCACTAGTAATTTGCGTAAAACTAGAAATTTCAATAGAATCATTTAATTTTGCGTAAAAATCATTATCAAGTTCATTAAAAGGTGGAATTTTCCCTTCAAGTTCTCTATTATGTAAATTAATAGGTCTAATACCATAATTTTTGTGTATTCCTGAATAATCAAATTTACCATCAAAAGTAATATCTTTTTTCAAAGAAGAAAATCTAGAATTTAACTTTGTATATTCAATTCCATTCATAATTACACCATTTAACATATATATTTCATTTCTTAAATTTGCTAAGTCAAATTCATTCGTTAAAAAAGCTTTTTTCATATCTTTTAAAGACCCATTACCACTTTCATCAATAAACATATATGTATACCTAAAATTAAAATGATTTATAATAGTAGGATTAGTAGTCCAATCATCATTATTATTCATAGTTACTGCCACCTTTTTTATTTAATTATCTATTTTAGATTATTTGAATAGAAAAGTAAATAATAATTATTCACCTTTTAAAAATTTTATTACTTTTAATCCAATTAATCCAAAATAATAAAATGTTTCAAACAAAAACATTTGCAATTCATTGGCATTATTATAATTCTTTTCATAATATAACTGACTTTTTTTATAAAACTTAAACTTATTTAAACGTGTCACAGAGTTTCCTATTGAGACATTATGTATATGAGTAACTTCAGCTTCCTTGTTAATAACTGATAATTTATTAACAGACTTTAATTTTCTAGCTAAAATATTCTCTTCATAATATAAAAATGTATTTTCATCCATATAACCAATATCTTTTAAGACATTACTATCAATAACAAAAAAACAACCATATATAACATCTACTAAATTGCTATATTCAAAATAAAGTGGGTCATAGTTTTTCAAATTATTTTTATACAAACGACTTATTAAGGGAATGCTCATTAATAAATCAGTATCTGGACTTGTTAATTTCCAACCATATTTAACTAAACCGTTTTCATAAACTTTTGGCATGGCTGCAGCAACATTAGGTTCATCAAAACTAGTTAATAATGTTTTAATCTGTTCTTCATCTTTAATCTCTATATCAGTATTACTTACTATAATATAACAATCTTTTAACTTTTCTTCTAAATACTTAGCACCCAAATTAATAGCAGAACTATATCCTCTATTTAAGTCACTCTCTATTATATGAATCTTTCTATTTTCTAACTCTTGTAATTTTTTTAATGAATCATCTGTCGATTTATTATCAACAACAACAATCTTGTTAATAACTTTATACTTTTCCACACTTTTAGCTAAATTAAATGTATTTTCACTATCATTATAATTAACAATTATTAAACCTACTTTTTTCATCTAATCACCTAATATTTCATTAATACTTTTTGTTATATTTTTATTATAACTAACTAATTCATCAACTTTTTTCTCTTTCTTTTTAACTTCTACTAAAGCATCTAAAACATTATCAGCACATTTTACAACACTTGTATACTTTTCTAAATGTTTCGGCATTATCACATCAAGTCCTAAACACTTTGCTTCAAGTGCTACCATCCCTTGTCCCTCATAACGACTATTAAAGATTAAAGCATCCATTTGGGATAGATATGCATAAGGATTTTTTTTCGCTCCTAAAAATGTTACATAATCTCTTAACTTTAAATTCATAACTTGCATTTCTAATTCTGTTCTTCTTTTACCATCACCTATAAAATATAAATGGAAATCTTTTCTTTCATTAACTAATTTTCTTATTATTGGTAGCAGTAAATCATAGCCTTTTTGATAATGTAATCTTCCTAAACAAACAAAGTTAATCTTCTTTTTATTTACTTTAAAGTCAACTTTTTCTTGCGATAATTTAATAATTTCTTTTGTATTTATATAGTTAGGTATAACTTTACAAGGTATATTTTTTTGCATTTCCTTAAAAGACTCTATAGCTTTCTTACTTACACCCACAACTAAATCAAAATACTGAAACTTATCTTTAAAAAAATGATATAAAACACGATATTTCCATTCATATTTATATTTTACTTTAATGTCATTATGTAGCCAAATAATTTTCTTTTTACTCTTAACTTGTAAAGTCCCTAAAGAACAAATATTATTATATCCATTAAAATCAATAGCTATATCATACTCTTTTTTTTCTAATCCTAAATTATAGTGTTTATATAAAAAATTAAAATTAATAAATTGTGTAAAAAAATTTTTCTTTTTTAATTTAATTACATTAACATATTTAGGTAATAACGAATAAAAATCTCCTTTATTAAATAAGTATAAATCAACTTCGTATTTATTCTCATCAAGTTCATTTAATAAATTAATAAGACTTTTCTCTATTCCTCCAATTGTCAAACTAGGTTGAAAGATAGCTATTTTTTTTTTCATTTAAGCACCTCTATTTTTTTACAAAACAAAGAAATAAGATAAGCTAAATAAATCGAAACAGCAGGTTGAAATAAAAGGTGTCCCGCAATGAAGCTTGCAAATAACATCATTACTATAACTACAGCATAAATCATTATTTCATCTTTAAATAATAGTTTTATATTTTTAAATACTTTTTTACATACTTGAATTAATAAATATATTGGTAAAAGCATTTCCACAATAAAGCCAATAATACCATAATACATTAATAAGTCATGAAAATCTCTTTCGTTTATATGGTCATAAGATACTCCTTCGTAAAAATTACCTTGAGTAGTTATACCAAATAACTTATTAAATATAGGAGCTTGTTTAAAAATAGTTTTATTAGCCACAATAAAATCATTTCGACCATTAAATATAATTGCAGTTTGAACTTCCTCACTAATTTCTTCATCAGTTTTTTGATACCCAATTTTTATATTATCTTCTCCATTTTTAGCCTCATTATAAGCATATTCATAAGCTCCAACAAGATTAGTATAAATAGGAAGCTTACTAGTACTAATCGCAACAACAAATATTGTAATTATTAAAACAAACACTTTTTTAAAATAAGCAAATTTCTTTTTATCAAAATAACAAGCAATAAGATAATATATTACATACAAACTTGTTACTCCTACAACTCCAACATAACTAGCCTTTGTTCCTAGCATACATAAAAAGATTATTATTAAATATAAAGCAATTTCATTTTTTAAAGATGCTTTTTTTATAAATCCATTAATTGTAAATCCTAAAAGGGCAATTAAAATAAGACCATATTCATTAGCACTATTAAACCAAGCTACAACTCCTTTAGTGTAACAATTTTCATAGTTTTCATAAGAACAATAAGCTGTCTTAGTTAAGTAAGAAACAACTAAAGATACCCCCACTAATAAAGCTACATTAATAAAAACTTTATTATCTAACTCTTTATTATTTTTAAAATATAAAACAAAAAATAATAAAATAAGAGGAAAATAAACCATTTTAGCCAGTAACACTCCTTGTGTTATAACATTAAAATTATCTTTTATAAAATAATTCCCAACTAAATTTATTCCCATATATAAAAGCCATATAGCTAAATAAATTATTATCTTTTTATTTCTATTTTTTATAATATAAACTAAAGCATATAACAGAAAAGCAAACCTAATAATCATCCCAAGCGATATATCTAAATCAAATTCATTTATCATAATTGAAGTGATAATATCAATAATCGGCTGTAATAATATAAATATCTCTAATACTTTTATATTATACATTTTTTTAAACATCCCAAAAACCTCCTGCTATTTTTTATTATGATCAAACAATATATTTGTCTTTAATACTAAGAATAATAAGCAAACCATTAAGAATAAATAAATACATAAAGCGATTTTGCCATCTCCTAAAACATAAAATATTGATACCAAAGCAAATAAAATATCAATCATATAAATTATTAATACTGTTTTTCTTGTGGAAAATTTCATATTAAGTAATTGATGATGTAAATGTTCTTTATCCGCTTGAGCAATATTTTCTCCTTTAAGAAGACGTCTAAAGATTGCTAATAATGTATCTGTTATTGGAATAGCAAGAATTACTAAAGGTACTATTAACGAGGATATTGTTGCTGTTTTAAATCCTACTAAAGCAATAACACTAATCATAAAACCAATAAAATTACTACCTGTATCTCCTAAAAATATTGATGCAGGAGGAAAATTATGGAGTAAAAAGCCTAAAGTTGCTCCAAGCATAATTAGAGATAAAGTAATATCAAGACCATTAAACTTATTTAAGATTACAGCTATAATAGCTATTGTTAAAAAGTAAATACTAGCAATACCTGATGATAAACCATCTATTCCATCAATCAAATTAATGGCATTAGTAATAGCTACAATAAAAATAATTGTAATTACATAATTTAAGGGATAAGGAAAAGTTAAATCTATCCCAAACATTGATATATCATTAAATAACATTCCACCATAAATAGCCACAACTGCCGCTGCCACAATTTGCATTAAAAATTTATATCTAGCTCGAATCGGTTTTATATCATCAACTATTCCCATAACAATAATTATAAATCCACCAATTAGTATTGAAAGCATTTGAATACTACTTCTTGCATATAGCATATAACCTAGTAAAAAAGAGAAGAATACTGCTAGTCCTCCTAGTCTTGGTATAGGGTGATGATGAACTTTTCTTTTATTAGGAATATCTAAAGCACCGATATGAATTGCCGTTTTCCTAACAATAGGAACAAGTAGGGCACTTGCCATAAAGGTTACAAACACAATAGCAAATATGTTATGGTCATTGACAGTAAAATCCAATTTTATCACTCCTATTAATAATATTATACTTTATTTATGTCCAAAAAAAAAGAAGAAATACTTTTCCTTTACTCCTTCAATTTATAATGATTTGAATATTGAACCCCTTCAAAGCTATCATTACCTAATTTAAATGCTTCTCTAATATCTTTACCATTTTCTTCATAGAAAACAATTGTCCAAAATTTAGCACTAGCACATTTATCTGTACCTAGTTCTATTTCACAAGTAAGTTCTATTTCATATTTACCTGATTCCTTATCATTATAACCATCACCTGTATATGTATAAGTCTTATCTTTATTAATGATATAATCGCCACCTAAAATTTCTTTGTTATTTATATCATTAATATATGTTCCATATTTTAAAGATTTATCCCCATATAGTACTTGATTATCTTCATATATAACTTCATTATTCTTTAATTTTTGTTCTTTAACTTTTTCTATTTCTTTTATCTCATCTTTTTTAGTTTTAACTTCAGTAACTTTTTCTTCTACATCATTTTTAGTATCTTCATTAACAATTTCTTTTTTAGGTTTAAACTCATCAATAATTTCTTGAATTAAATCTTTAAGAGCAGAGTTTTTTAAATTAGCCCCAAAATCCTTACCTTTTTCAGTTTCTGCCTCAACGAAAGTTTCATCAAATTTGGATAAAGTTACTTCTTTTCCATCTTCTTTTGTTACCTTTGTAACATCATCTTCTTTAAAAGTATACTCATATTCTCTTATAGAAGTACTCTTTCCATCTAACACATCTTTAAGATGCTTTTCTAAAGATAGATAATTATCTTCTTTTTCATCTTTATTATGAAGATAATATCCATATTCTTCATCTTCAATGTTATATAACATATCGATAGTAATAGGTTCACTAAATGTTAAAGCATTAACTTTTTCATCTTTGATATAGTAGATATTACTATATTCTTTCTTATTTTTTGTATAACTAATTTCCATTATAGGGTCTTTAACACTATCTACTTCAATAAATTTAATTTTAGCACTTTCCATAGTATCTCTTAAACCAATAGCATTAAAATTATCATCTTTTTTGGCTTTTTTCAAATAAGTAAAATATGTTTCTCCCCAAACTTCAGAAATTTTCGCTTCTTCTTCTATTCCATCTTTACTAGTCGGGATACTTTGCCACCAATTATAAACAAAGAAACCTCCTACTCCTAATAGGGCAAGAACAAATATTATAATAACAACAATTATAATTATTTTCTTATTATTTTTCTTTTCTAAAACAGGAGTATATTCCTCTTTTATTTCCACCTCTTCCTTAAACTTTTTTCTTTTGCTATATTTTTACCTCTCATTCTTTCTAATGTATAGTCCTTCTAAATAAACAATATTTTCAAGTATATCCTATTTTCTAATAAATAACTTATCAGCCAAGTCTTCAACATAATATTTATGATTTCTTACGTACATAATTCTTACCTTTTTGGAAAAATATTTCCAAAACTATTACACTTTTGTAAGTTTTGGAATTTTTTTGCTAAAACATAAATTATATTTCTTCTTTATATTTCTTGGCTATTTCATTTAAATGATACATCTTTTCATCTAATGCTCTTATATCTAAAGATGAGTTATAGACTTCTTTTTCTACTTCTTCAGGTAATTCTCTAAACTTATATCTTATTTTATGGTCAAGTGATGCCCAAAAATCCATTGCCATTGTTCTAATTTGAATTTCCGCTTCAATTTTAATTTCTTTTCCATCAAGATTAATAGGTACTAAAACAATTAAGTGATAGCTTACATAACCAGAATCTTTTGGATTTTTAATATAATCTTTTTCTTCTTTAATAACCAACTTATTATTACTTTTAATTAAATTTGCAATCTCATAAACATCAGGTAAAAAAGAACAAACAATTCGCACACCAATAATATCATGAACATGATTCATAATATTATAATTGTTTATTTCATACCCTTTTTTATGTAGTTTTTTAATGATACTTTCTTTAGTTTTTAAACGTGATTTCAAATGATCAACTGGAGTTGTTTTACTTGTATATTCATAATTTCTAATCATTACTTTTAATTCTGTTTCTAACATCTCCAAAGCTAAGCCATATTTTAACATAATCGCATCAAAACTAGTATCACTATATATATCTTTCATACTCATTTTATATCCCTCTTTATTTAAATATTTATTCCTTTGACATCAAGAAATGCTATCATACCATAAAATTTCCATTTTGGCAAATTTTAGATAAAGAAAAAGACAGTAATTATTTCTTTTTACTGCCTTTATTTTCGTTATTTTTTTCGATTTTTACTGTTTTTTGTAAATCTTCTTGAGAAGCTTTTTTTATTTCTTTCTTCTTTTCTTCTTGTTTTACTTCTTCTTTTTCTAGTTTCTTTTCTATTTTAGGCTGTTTTTCAACTTTTTCTATCTTATTTTTATTAATTAAAGCTTTAGCTTTTTTAACTTTTTTATTTGCAATTATAACAGAAAGTAGAGCAATTACTACAGCAAGTATTAAACTACCACCAAAAATTAATATAACGATAAAATATTGTTTTAAATCTTTTTTTAACTCAATTTCTGTATTATTTTCATATCTTTGTAAAGTACTTTCTTTAGTATCATACTTATACCACTCTTCGTTACCAGTTGCCATATTAATACCATATATTAAATAATAATCACTACTATTAATTGAATGATAAGCATCTATTTCATAATCTCCCACAGTTATTGTTTCTTTTTCAAAATATTCAAAAGGACAATCTTTATCCATCATAAATAATATTAAATTACCTATTGTTATCGTTCTATAAAGGATATAATTATCTCCATCTTTAATAGCAAAAAAGCTTTTTCCTTCACTATCTTTTAAAGCTACTAAAACAAAATCTGACACATCACTTACAAAAGCAGGTACTGTAGTATCTCCAATAGTTGTTTCTGAAGCTGTAAATAATTCGGGAGCAGTAATATTCTTAATATTTTTAACGATTGTGTAATCTTGCCCGTTAATTTTGATTACAATTGGATTTAAATCTTCAACAATAACGTTAACGGTATATTCTTTAGTAGCCCCATTTTCAGCTGTAACAACAATCTTAAAGCTATTAGAACCTTCCACTACTTCAAATGTTCCTGTACCTGTTAAAGATGCATATCTATCTTTAGCTTTAGCATCAATTTTTACTTCATTAACAGTTGAAGGTACAGTTACTGAGTATTCAGATACTTCTTCATCAAATGTGGGAGTTAGTTCATAATCTCCGACAGTTATCGAAGCTAAATAATTGTTTTGTGATAGTGGTCTTGGTTCAACAACAGATACTCTTTTATTGCCACTAACACTGATATTAGCTCCATCACTACTTGTTACATCTCCTGATAAAGTAAAACCAATTGCTCCTAGACTTGTCGCTTTACAAGTAACACTCAAAGTTTTAGTTGTATTTCCACCATTACCAGTCGCATCAGCAAAACTTTGACTACAACCATTAGTATTTCCTGAACTTGTTATTCTAACATTCCAAGCGGCAACATTTTTTAAAGTAACAGTTGCAGTAACTTTTTTTCCATTTTCAACAGAACTTGTGGAAGTCGAAAAACTATAACTTGGAGCTGCATTAACAACAATTCCTCCCATAAACATTACAACAAACATAAATATTAAATATTTTATTCTTTTCATAAACACTCCTATTTCTGTTCAATATTTGCTGTTCCAAGTAAGTATTGTCTTAATCTTAAAAGGTCAGCGGAATTAATTTGATTATCTTTAGCTATATTTGATGAATCGGCATAAACACCACTTAATGGTTCGGTACCTAAAAGGTGTTTTCGCATTCTTAAAAGGTCAGCGGAATTAATTACTCCATCCCCTGTTAAATCTCCATAAATAATTATTGTATATTGACTTCCATCTTTAAATGTTGCTATAGTTCCAGTACCAATATGAGCTGTATTAAAAGACACATTTCCATCTTTCGCTTGTAACTCAGCTGCAGTATGATTTGGTCCTAAACCTACTAAATAATTATCTTTTGTCACTGCACCGATATTAGCTAGTGTTGTTATAGTATCAGTACTCATAACAGGTAATCCTGCTACACTATTAGGATTACAAGCAGTACAATAACCACCTGTTGCATAAACAAGTCCTGCTTTACTAGGATTAGCTTCACTACTATAAGCCCCTATATTAAAGAAATTAAAAACTCCACTATATGTTATATCTTTATAAACAAATTCTGCACCACTTGTATTACTTCCCATATTAACACCAGATTCTTGTCTAGCTAAAGAAGCTAAGTAAACAGCACTAACATTAGCAGTATTACCAGCTTCAACAAAGATTGAAGCATAACTTTGATTATCTAAAATACTAACTCCTGCCATAAAAGTATTATTAATAACTGTTTGCACTACTGCTTCTGTATAATTTGAAGAAGCTTGTAAACTTTCAAATTGTAAAATATATTTCTCTGTTAAGAAGTTTCTTGGGTCTAAGTAATAAGAAACAGTTTCATTATTAGCTAAATACCAACCTGTTTCTGTACTAGTGTATTCTCCATTACTCTTATCATAATACAATTCATTACCATTAATTGAACTAACATTTTTCTCAGCATACATCGCTGTTGTAAAATCAACATTCGTCTGCATTGCTTTAAAAATCCAATTAGGATGAGTATCATGTAACGCTCTTAAAATTCTTTTATAGGAAAGAGGAAAACCTTGGCTGTCTAAATAGTTTTCAAAATTTTGGTCAGTTACTTCATCTTTAACAGCTATATCAGTTAAATTACCGCCAGGTCGGTTATAAACATCAGCCATACCTTGAAAAACTGGGATATCAAATTCAAGTGGTAAGTTAAATAAGCCATTTGCTTGATAAGTTTTATAACTACTATAAGCTTCAGAGGCAGGAGCAGCTAAATTAGCCATATATTGATGAGCAAATTGCTTATAATAAGCATTAGGGTTAACATTAAATTTTTTTAAATAACTAGTATATTGTCCTTTGGAAATATAAGATGATGCAATAAATCTTGCTCCACCAATGATTGCTTTTTTAGGTGTTGTCCAAGGACGCCCATAAGCATCTTCAGTTCCATCAACAACATAATTTGAACAAACATATCCTGTTAAATTACCATAGGTTATATTTAACCAACCACTACGACATCCACTACCTTCAATTTTATTCCAATCATTTACTTGAATTAGTGTATCTCCATCTAGTTCTCCAATTATATTATTAGAGCCATCTGGATTATCAGTAGTCGTTGGTGCACTACGAACATTTAAATCACTTGTAGTTCTTCCAATTCCACTATTTGCAGCATGAACATTGAGTAAGGAACCAAATAATGAATAGAAAACAAGTAATAAAGCCATACTTAAAGATATAAATTGGTTAAATAGTTTAATAAGTTTCTTTTTCATAAAATAATTCCTTTCTTCGTAATTGTATCAATTCATCTTAATTATAACAGATATATTTAGGATGTTTAAGATATTATATTTATTTTTTGTTAACTTATGTAAAGAAATTTCACTAATATTTCATTGTTTATTTAGTATATTTATTATATAATGTCATAATAGGAGTGGTAAAATGAGTGTCCTTCTAAAAAAATTAAAGAAATGTGGAAAAGGAAAAAAATTTTTTTTCTTTATAACTTTATTTATATATATATTAGCTTTTAGCTTCTTTATTATTAATATTTTAAAGCTAAAAGGAATTGAAACAGCTTTAAGAGTTGTCATGATTATCTTTTTTTCTTTATGGTTTATGCTTTATTCTGTATCTGGCTTAGTTACGATTATTAGCAAAAAGAAAAAAACTTTTGTTGGTATGAGTATTATTACCTATTTATTAATCATTATTTTTATTATCACTAGTACTCTTATTAATATTGTAATAGGAGAGCTAGGAAGTTTTAAAAAAGAATATGTCGTATATACCACTAATTTAATAACTTTAAATGATACTACTTTAGATGATGATAGTAAAATAGGAATGATAGATAATGAAAGTGATATTGAAGGCAATGTCCTTGCCCATAAATTAATTGATGAAGAGAATTTAAATTATGAAATAGTTAAATATGATGATTATTTTCAAATGATGTATGATATGTATAATGGTATAATTGATGGTTTATTTGTATCAAGTAATTTTGCTGTTACATTTAGTACTGATGAGGCTTATGAAAATATTAAAGATGAAGTAAAAGTTGTTTATTCTTATGAAGAAGAGATGGAAAATCAAGATAATTTAATTAGTAATAAAAAGTTAACTGAGCCATTTACAATGCTAATTATGGGAGTCGATTCGGAAAATGATGGGTTAAATGCTAATCAAGCTTTTAATGGAGACACTCTAATTTTAGTTACATTTAATCCTAAAACATTAACTGCTACTATGTTAAGTATTCCAAGAGATATGTACGTACCAATAGCTTGTCGCAATGGCGCTTATGACAAGATTAATTCATCAGCTGCTTATGGTTCTAGTTGTGTTATTAGTACTATTGAAAGTATTACGGATATTGAAATTGATTATTATTTGAAGATTAATTTTAAAGGTGTTGTTGATTTAGTAGACGCGATTGGTGGGGTTACTGTTGATGTTGAAAAACCTTGGGCAAATACTTTTAATGGGCGAGTTTGTGAGCAAGATTCTAACAGAAAAAAAGGCGAAAATTTAGTTTGTATGGACCCAGGAGTTCAAACATTAAATGGGGAACAAGCCCTTGCTTATGCAAGATGTCGACATCTATATCTATTATCTGATATTGATCGAAACAGACATCAACAAGATTTAATTGTTGCAATGGCTAAAGAACTAAAAAATATTGATTCTTTAGATAAGATAAAAAATATCTTAAATACTGTATCAAAAAACATCGATAGTAACATGAACGAAGAACAGATTTTATCTTTCTATAATGTTTTAAAAGATATGTTAATAAATGCTAATACTTCAAAAGATTCTTTAATTAATATTAAAAAGTCTTATCTTGAATATTATAGTCTTCCAGTTTATTTGCCAGCATATAGCAGAACTACTAGTGCTTTAGGTTATTATGAAAGCAGTATGAATGATATTATTACAATGATGAAAGTAAATCTTGAATTAGAAGAAGCTGAAATGGTTAAAAATTTTGAGATAGATTATAATGAAGATTATGAATCAAAACCTGTTGGAAAAGGTAAAATAGATTCTAAAAAATTGGAATTGCTACCAAGCTTTGTTGGTCAGACTGAAGAATATGTAAGAAATTGGGCAAGTAGTAGAGGAATAACTATAACTATAAATGAAGCGGATTCTTATCTTCCTCGAGGTTCAGTTGTTAATCAAAGTCTTCATAGTGGTACTTTTGTTAAAAATATTTCTCATATTATGATTTATGTTAGTAATGGTAATGTAAACTCTTCTGACAGTGGAAAAAATAAGGATGATGAAGATAGTAATAATGAAGAAACATTGCCAGAAAAAACTGAAAATGATGTTATTATTGATAATGAAGAATAAAAGGATTTGTCTAGAAATTTGATTAATTTCTAGACAAATCTTTTTTAATTTATCTCTATTTTCTCTTTTTGGTGAAATTTCTTTAATTTTTTAAATTACATGCAAAAACCTGATTATTGCTAACCAGTTTCATTTCGATATTAATCCCCATATTGAAGAATATTTATATTTTAGTATTTAATTTATTTTTTGGGAAAAATAATAATAGTTAAGTGTATAAAACAAATGGAAGCTTGTTTCATATCTTAAGAAAAATAATATAATATTTTTTACTAAATTTTTAAATATTCTTCAATATGGGGAATAACAGATTTTAGAAAATAATATTTTTTTAGCTTAATACAATATAATTACATTTGTTATCCCAATATATATGGACTTGATACACTTTTACCATCACCGCTAACCACATTAGCGCTTCCTTTTATTGTTATTATTGGTCTTATTGTAGAACCTGTGGAGTAAGTACTTCCGTCCTTTAAGGTATAGAATCCCAATGCACCATCATCTTGTAATTTCATAAACTCACAACTATTCGAGGTAACTTTTCTATAAGTTCTCCATGAATATAAAATAGATGTACCGCCAGGAGGTGTCGTGACTACATCTCCAAAGAGATTCTTTACTAACGTTTCATCTTCAAGAGTATCTTTACCATTACCTATACAACCAGTATCAGAGCTACAATAAGCACTCTGCCCTTCATACCCCATAGATCTTGTGGCAGTTGTATATTTTGTGTTTTGATACTGGGATGCGATTGTTTGTAAAGTACCAATAAAATTTCTACACCCTTCTAAGCCAGAAATGTAAATCATTACATTCTCTACATATACACTAACAGCATCTACTGATCCATCTATATTTATTTTAATCACACGCCATAAATTTAACTTATTGGGGTGAATTACTACGTCTTTAGTATATCCTGTTAAATCTTTTGATATTGTATAGCTTGTACTTGTTGGAGTAAGTGATATATAAGAACCTATTGGAACATTACTTATTTTATTTTCTACACACAAATTTCCTTCAGGACATTGTCCAACTTTTGCTGCTTTTGTATATAATTCATCTAAGGAATCTTTAACATTCTTTTTTGTAGTAGCACTATTACTATAAGTAATGTCTTTAGAATTAAATACTGTTGCTGCTGTCACAGTTGTACTTAGAACAATCATAAATGCTAATAGTATAAGTATTCTTTTTTTAAACTTCTGCATTATAAACCTCCTAATTTTTCATACAAATCATTTAATGCTTGTTCGACATTTTTAACACTTGCATTACTTGTAGTTGTATATGTTACTTCACTAGCTTTTGGAAATCTTACTTTGGCATTGATAAACCTTACTTCTGTTTGTCTTTGAAAGTAAGCATAGGAACTTTGGATTAGGACTAATCCTACTAATGCTATTACTAAGAAACTTATTATTACTTTTTTCTTTTTATTATCTTTCTTAAATCTTTTCATACTCATTACTCCTAACTTGTTGTTGCTGTTACTATTATCTTACTTTCAAACTTTTTATTTGTTTCACTTGTTGTTACTGCTTCATCTACCCATAATCTTAAACTATAGGTTACTGTGCCATTTGCTTGTAATGTTCCTGATACTAACTTTCTTGACTCTTTACTTGTACTATAATACTTCGTTGCTACATCATATTGATTATATAGCTTATGAGTAGTATTTAGTGCTACTCTAATACTAGTGTTTGCAAATGTTGTATTTGCTAGTGACTCTAAATTTACAGTATATGCAGTATTATATTGACAAGTATTTTTTATAGTAAATTCATATGGTGTTGTTTGCATTCCTTTAGTACTACTTATAGGATAAGCACTTGCTAAATTTATGGGGTTCTTTTCTGTTAAGGTGACATTAAAACATCCTGTTGCTACTACGTTATTTGTTTCTTGTGTTTTTGTTACTTGCCAATAGGCATAACTTACTCCTATTACGACCATAATAGATAATGTAATCATTATTAAAAGTCCTATGACTATTTTCTTATTCTTCTTTTCTTTTACTTCTACTTTCACTTCTCTTACCTCTTTCTTACACGACATATTTTGTCATATTTATTATAACAATCATTGTATAATTTTGCAATATATAAATGACATATATTGTCGTGTTATTTTATGTTTGGGTATGGGAAAATAACTATAAGGTGAAAACTATGATTAAAAATTATCGATTAAAAGCTGGTTTAACACAAGAAAAATTAGCTGAATTATTAAATATATCAACTAGGCAATTGCAAAGAATTGAAAAAGATGAAACAAAAACAACAATTGCAATGCTTATAAAAATTAAAAATATGTTAAATATTCCTAGTGAAGAAATGATTAAAATATTTGAAACCAATAAAAAAGAACCTACTTTTAAAAAGTAAGTTTTTTTGTTATTCAAATACAGAATCAACCAATTCTTGCATTTCATCTTTTCTTTTATTCGTTTCTTCTTTATCAATTGATATTCTAATAATATCGCCTTCCCTAGCTTCTGGAATTAGTTCTTTTGTTACATCTACAATATTACCATTTTCTAATTCTAAAACTAAATAATTTCCTTCTATTCTATTTACTATAACTTCCATAATTACCTCTTTTCTACCATTAATAAATATTTTTCTTCATTTTCATCATCACTTATTACAACGTCGTATACTCCTTCACTTACTTGACTACCCACTGTCCAAGAAAAATTAACCAAACCATCAGAAGAAGAAATTTTATCTTCTAATCCTTGAGCTTTACTTTTACCACTCTTATAATATACATCTATACTATATTTAGTATTAGGTTTTCCTCTAATTTCAATACTTGCTAAATCTCCAGAAGAAACAACATCTGTAAAAGATACTAATGAAAAACTTTTCTCTTTATTTTCTATTTTTTCTTCTATACTTTTTTCTTTTTGAGTAGTAATATCTTTACCATCAGAAATCACTTTAATAGTTCCATCCAAATCAGTACGATAAATTTCTGTATTATTGTCCAAATATCTTTTTAATATACTTTTATCTGGATGACCATATTTATTATCCTTTCCAACTGAAATGATAGCATACTTAGGACTTGTACTTTTAACAAAATCTAAACTAGAAGATGTATAACTTCCATGATGCCCAACTTTTAAAACATCGCAATTAATTGAATCAAGTTCTTTCTCAACTTCTGTTTCGGCATCACCCATAAAAAGAAAACAAGTATCTTGATAAACTATTTTTAAAACTGCTGAATAATTATTTAAATTAGAGTATTCTTCCTTAGTAGGAGATAGAAAACTAATATTAAGTTCTTCTTCCTCTATTATACTAACATCTTTAAAAGCTTTTTTAACTATTTTATCTTTATTTTTAATAGTCATTAATAAATCTTTATAAACATTACTATTAGATACAACTTTTGGCATATAAATATCTCCAATATCAAAAGTATTAATTACTTCTTCTAAACTCCCAATATGGTCGCTATGAGGATGAGTTCCTATTACATAATCTATTTTATTATATCCTAATTCATTAATATATTTGGTAACTTTTTTACCTTCGCTTTTTTCTCCCGTATCAATAAGCATTGTTTCTTTATTAGGAAGTTCAATAAACGTAGCATCACCTTGTCCTACATCTATATAGTGAACAATTAGGTTTCCTAAAATATTAGAATTATTCTCCTTTTCATCAACTTTTGTAATTATATTATAAATCATAAAACAACAAATAATTACTAAAGATATTAAACCTAAAAAATATATACTATTCTTTTTCATAGTGTTGAGTCCTTTATTTCTTGTTCATATTTTTCTAAAATTTTAAAAATCTCTTCACTTGTTTTACAACTACAAATCTTTGTTTTCATTTCTTTACTTTTTGGCAATCCCTTTAAATACCAAATAATATGGGTTCTTATCTCAAGTAAAGCAAGTTTTTCATTTTTATCTTCTAATAATAGTTTATAATGTCTTTTCATCATTGCTATTTTTTCTTCTATTGTTATTTCTCTAGGAATAGTGCCATTATCAAGATATTCGACACACTCTTTTATTAACCAAGGATTACCTAAAACACCTCGCCCAATCATTACTCCATCACAAAGAGTCTTTTCTAACATTTCTTTAGCTTTATATGGACTAGTTACATCACCATTACCAATAACAGGAATTGTAACTGTTTCCTTTACTTTTTTAATAATATCCCAATCAGCTTTTCCACTATATCCTTGACTTCTAGTTCTTGCATGAATAGTTATAGCACTAGCTCCAGCTTGTTCTATTACCTTAGCTACTTCCGAAGCATTTATACTTTTTTCATCCCAACCACTTCGTATTTTAACTGTTACAGGAACTGATACTGCTTCCACAACTGCTTTAACTATTTCATATATTTTATCGGGATTTTTTAAAAGGGCACTCCCTGCTTGATTTTTAATTGCTACTTTTGGAACAGGACACCCCATATTAATATCAATAATATCTGGTTTCATTGTTTTTTCAACAATCTTCGCCGCTTCAACAAATGATTCAACGTCACTTCCAAATATTTGTTGAGTAATTGGTCTTTCCATATCATCCATTTTTAGTAAATCAAAAGTTTTTTCATTACCATATGTAATAGCTTTATCACTAACCATTTCGGCATAGATAAGACCTGCTCCCATTTCTTTGATTATTTTTCTGTATGACGTATTAGAAATACCTGCCATTGGAGCTAGAACTACTTGATTTTTAATTTCAACATTACCGATTTTCCATTTCATATTTTACCACCATTATGTTTTATTATAGTTTTATTTTATGCCATATACGTGAGTAACTAAAGGATTAAAAAAAATATACTAAACAATTATCTGTCTTAAACTCTATAGCTTGCCACTTTTCCCTTTCAAAAAAACTACACCTATTATCATTTTTTGTTAGTTTTTTTAATTCATCCCAATTTTCCACTTCAAAATCAGGAGCTGCTTCATAATTTAACCTACTTTCATTAAAAAATCTAATTTTTAAAAAGTATAAATCTCCCCATTTAGTTTTTATAGGTTTGTCTAATAAATAAAAATTTCCTTTTTCTGTACTATCTACTAATTTGGCAATCTTTCTCGCTTCTTCATCTAATTTTGTTCTATGCTCTATAGAAGTTGGAAAAATATCAATAAAATCTATTCTTTTAAGCGTCTCAATTTCTCGTATATCTTTTTTTATTCTTTTTTCATTTAATTTAACAATTTCTCGTATCATCATATATTCCTCTTCCCTTAAACTTCTAACTCAACTTCATCATTATTATTTAAAAGAAAAGCATTTCCATCATCAGTATCTAAATGAATTTCAAAGTAAGCATCATCACTAATACGAGCAAAGGCTTCTATTTCTCCTTTTTTTATGGTATCAATTTTCACTTTTATTACTTGGCCCTCTTTAATATTATATTTATCTCTTATTTCATTAGTTATATGAACATGCCTTTCTGCTATAATACAGCAATTATCTAAAGTAACACTTCCCACTTCTCCTACTAGTGTAATACTTTCACTATCATCTAGTACACTACTTTGTCTAATGGGAGGGTTAAGTCCCAGTACTCTAGCATCAGTCTTGGATATTTCAACTTGGTTATATTTCCTAAATGGTCCCATTACTCGGACATTTTTTATTTCATTTTTAGCAGTTTTTATAGTTACAGTTAAGAAAGAAGCAAACTGCCCTACTTGGTTAATATCTCTTAGCTTTTCTAACTTTCTATTGCCAAACAAAATTTTAAAAGTATCACTAGTTAAATGAACATGGCGATTACTAATCCCAACTGTTGTTTTTATTTTCATAAGAATAACCCTCTTTTCTTTATGGTAGTGTGCATAGTTTATATACCAACTACCTATTTTTTCCTTTATTTATCTATGTTTTCTATATATTTTTCTTCTACC
>CAOJBM010000014.1 GCA_948329525.1 uncultured Mycoplasmatota bacterium | reverse complement strand
CCACTTATTCCATAGCCATCACTTATTCCATAGCCACCACTTATTCCATAGCCATCACTTATTCCATAGCCACCACTTATTCCATAGCCATTTCTTATTCCAGAGCCACCACTTATTCCATAGCCACCACTTATTCCATAGCCACCACTTATTCCATAGCCATTTCTTATTCCAGAGCCATAATTCTCTTTTGTATATTTTTTTATTTCTTCTATAAATTCATCAAACGTATAAATTTCAACTATCTTTAACATATTAGTAACATACTTATCTTCGTTGTCTATAAGTTGGTCATATGCTTCTACTTTTGCAAATTTATTCCATTGACAAGGTTCATAGTAGCTATAACAATTTAGTGGATTAGGACAAAAATGTAATCCCCATCTGCATTGTTTAATATCCCCATCTACTTTATGAATAGTACCTACTATATCTTCATCTGTTCCATAAATATAATCATTTTGTTTATTTCCCCAATTACTTGTAAATATTTTATATCCTGTAGCCAAAACCTTACCCTTTGTTCTTTTAACTCTTTTTGTTTTCATTTCTATTCCCTCCATTTTTTTTAAAATACAAATTTGCTATATCAAGTCTATCCAATCCTAATAATAAAAATATTATCCAAAATGTTCTTAAATCTTTTGCAAGATAATCTATTGCTAAAGCCCATAAACCAAACACTAATAATAAATCTAGTATTAAACTTATATATTTCACTTTAAACCACCGCCTTTTTTAATTCTTCTTTTAATTTTTTATTTTTTGTTCTCAAGTTTCTATTTTCTGCTTTTAATCTTTCTTTTTCTTCATTTTCGTTTAACTTATTCATAAGACTTTTATACATATCACTATTTAAAATTTCTTTATAAGATTTGTTTTCGAGTTCTAAAGTGTTGCACTTTTTATTAAGTTTTATATTATTTAGTATCCATGTCATATTTTTTACTCCTACTTTTTAAGATTTTTTTGAACATAAATATTATTTACTAATGCTTGTATTACTTTTTTAGCTGATGTTTTAGATAAGTTACTATGTTTTATAAAGTAAGCATATAGTATTGCTAATTCGTGATTATTTTGTTGATTTCTATTACGTTTAACGATTGTTTTAGTATCATCGTTCCAAAAGACAATTGTTGCATTTTTATTGACGACTATTCTTTTTATTTCTTCAAAGTTAGTAGAGTTGTAATTTTCTTTTTTAAAGTCTTTATAGTCTATAATTGAGTGAGTATCTAAATAAGTTTCTTCTCCACCACAACATAAACCATTTGTATTTTTTGAAAAAGAAATGCATTCGCTAGTTGGTACAAAAATAGTTGGTCTTGAACCACTACTCCAATTCAAGCCTTTTTTATCACATTCTTTCAAAAACTCTATCATTTCATTTTCGCTATCAAATCTTATTGCTATTTTTTCTTTTATAAATTTATCTAAATTCATTAGTTATTACCTCTTTCTTTTAATTTTTCTTCTATAATATCTACGTACACTTTCATAACTCATATCAATATTTCTTCTAATATTGTTTAATTCCTGTTGAATATCAAAGTTATAATTTATGTTTCTAAAACTTCTATCATCATGTCTGTAAGTTTTAGATTCACTAAAATAGTTAATACTAAATCCGTTTACTTCTTCAATTTCTAAATTTTCTATTAATTTAATAAGTTCATCTTTTTTCATTTTCTTCACTCCTACCATAAATTCCTACTTTAAATTCTTTTAAAATATTAATAAATGCTTCTGTTTCCTCTTCTGTTCTTGTTTTTTTTAATTCTTCAGCATTTTGCAATTCTTTTTTTGTAATTTCTTCTCTTTCTTTTAAATCTTTTAACAAATCTTCAAGTTCTTTTCTTTCTTCGTCTGTGATTGGCTCTTTTTCAATTTCTTTATTAAGCCACTTGGGTTTTCTACTAATTTCTTTCGCTAACTCTCTAATTTCTGCTATGTTTGGAAAAAATTTACAATTTTTATAAACCAAATCAATTGTTTCTAAAAATACTTCATCATCTAAATCTTTCAATTTTAAGTAATAAAGGTTTTTTTCATCACATGTGTGTGATTTTTTGTAGTACTTTTCTAATCCTTCCCACTCTCTTTTAAACAAAGTATTCTTCATATATACACCCACTCTCTAATACATAAACTAATCTTTAAATAGATGTAGTTACTTATGTAACGTAGATACTTCTTTTCTATTCTTTTCCTACTTCTACTTCTATTTCTAATTCTTTTTCTCAAGAAAGGAATTGAATTTTATTTTTTTAATTCAATGAATTTAAAATGAATTTTATTTTTAAAAATCAATTTAGTTATTTTCATCTTTCTTTTTTGCACTCTTAGCTAATTTCTTACTCTTATTTAAAATTGGTAATACCATTACCCAAAAAAATTCTTTTCTTTCTAGTTCTTTCTTAGTCCAAATAGGTTCTTTATTGAAATAAATGTATTGTACTATTGCCCATGTAGCTTCCATTTTGCTATCTTCACTTTTAAACCTTTCTATACCTTCCATATAAGTTCTAAAGAAAGAAAATTTTTCAATATCATTCATTTTTTATCATCTTTTCCCTCCATTATTCAAAATTAAATTGGTTTAAATCTTCCTTTAAAACAACTTCTAATGGCTCTTTTAAGTTCGGATTTACTGCAATAATTTCAATTTTTTCATCATTTATTGCATTTTTTACTATATTTTTTATCTCTAAATAGTCATTACAACTGCTACTTATGTGTGTCAAAATGACTTTTTTTGTATTGTAATTTATGTTATTTTGTAAAAATTCTATTGTATCTTCTACTGCTAAATGTCCTTGAGAGCCATAAGTACGATAGTCTTTAGCATCTAATTCATCTTTTTCAAATAACCATTCGTAACTATGGTTAGCCTCAATAATAAAGACATCAACATCTTTAAAATGTAGATTACTTACTGATGAGGTATCAATTATGTATAATATCTTCATACCACTTGGAATATGTTTTATTAAGTAACCATTATTAGGCACATCGTGATATACCTCAAACGGCATTATTTTAAACTGATTTATTTCAAATGGGACTTTATACTCTGTCACATACTTTTGAGCCTCTATGATAGGCAAAATGTCTAATGTTTCTTTATTAGAATAAAATTTATAGTTATAGTAGTCTTTTATCTCTTTTACGTCTTTACAATGGTCTAAATGTGAGTGTGAGATAAGAATACCCATAGTTTTAGTTATATCTACATTTTGACAAGTATTCTTAACTCCACAATCGATTATGATATTTTCTTCGTTGTCATAAAGAATAAAGCAATTTCCTTTACTACTAGAACCAAGTATTTTTAATTTAAGCATTATTTTTCAACTTTCTCCAACTCATCTTCCGAAAAGCAAAATCTGTCATATTCAGAGTTAAAACGAACTCTAAATGGATAAATTTTATTAGATACTTCGATTCCTTCAAAAAACCTACTTCTCCTATAAAACTGCTATACCATTTATTTCTGCTATTATTTTTTATAACTCTAACCATTTGTCCTTCATAGAACTTGTCATGATTTTTAATTAAATTATATGCTTTACCCCATTTTGTCTTATAAGTTATTTTCCCTATTTCTTTTAATATTTTCTTACTCATCATTATCACCATTACATCTTTCCAAATATACATTTCAATAAATGAAATATTATAAAAGAAACAAACCCGTGTAATAAAGTCCAAGTATACCCAATATTAAATGCAAGTATTATTAAGTTACCAATTCCCCAAAAGAACAATGACATTATAAGTATTCCTGTAATAATTCCTATTAAATCCCATATCGTTTCCATTTTTACACCTCACCTTTAAATTTTTTTATTAAGTAATCAAGATGACTTATACAATCTTTCCAATAGATATTATTTTGTATTTGTATAGTATCACAAGGTTTCTCTGTGATATTTCTTCTACAAAATTCTTTCCATTGATTTATTAGTTCAATTCCATTGTCAATATTATTATTCTGTTGTTGTATTGTATTTAAGACTTTTTCAATATCTTTACAATGGTCAATACAAAACCTATCGAAGTCACTTATTTCTTTTATTCCTTTTTCGTTGACTACACTGAACTCTCCATTTTTGAACTTTTGGTATATTTCATCTTCTCTAATATATGTTTTTAGATTTTTAATACTTTTAGATATATTCATAATTACACCTCAATGTTTTCTATTATTTTCAAGCATTCTTTTTGAAATATTTGGTATATATCACTATCAAAAGTTTTTCCATAAGATAATAATTTATCTTTTAAATCTTTAAGAGCTTTGTGTAATTTCATATAGTCATCTAACAATACAAAATTACCATAACTTAATTGCAGTACTTTAACATTAACCATTTCCATTACACATCAATCGTTTCTTCTGTTTTGGCTTCTATTACTATCTTTCCTGATGTATCAACGGAACTACTTTCATATTCATTAGAAGTAGTATTGTTGTATGCTCTTACAAGAACGTCGTTATTAACTTCTGTATTTATATAAATTTTGCAAGCACGATTAATAAGTGTTCTTTTAGCCATTTCTTGTGGAAATTCTTTATGGACAAGTTTATCTCTTGATGATGATTTATTCCATGCTTTGTCAATTTCATCTTTATTCATAATTGTATATAATAAATTCCCGTCAACTTTTTCAATTATTGCATACCCACCAATTATTTCATTACTTCTATTTTCAAAAGATGTTTCGTGTTCTAAAACAACATCTCTACCTTTTTTAATACCTGTTTTAAATGTATCTCCTTTATAAACAACAGTTGCCCATACATCTTTTATTTCAGGAAGTCTTTTTAATGTTCTAACACTACCAAAGTAACTTCTCATCATAGTTAATTTATCTCCACGAACTATAAAATAACATTGTTTTGCTGTTACATCTAGTCCTTGAATAACCATTTCAAGTAAACTTTGAGCAATACTATCTTTAGTACAACATTGCATTAAAGGTCTACCATCTTTATTTACTGTCTGTTGTAATGTTAATACTGCACCTTTCATAGCATTACCTAAGTTGTAATCACTAAATAATGTTAAACTATCATTTGAAGTGTATTGTTGAATAGTATTAAATACTACATCACCAAAGTTTTTAGGAAGTGTTAAACCCATTTCTTTAGCCACTTCTTCTTTACTAACTATTTCTTTCTTTTCTTCTGTTTTTGTTTCTTCAACTTTTTCAGTTGTTACAATTTCTTTTTCTTCCATATTTATTAATTTTTCCTTTCATTTTTATATTTCTTATGATTAGGTCTATTCTTCTCTTTTTCTTCTTGTTCTTCAGCCTTTTGTTCCTTAATTTTTGTTCTTCTACCTTTTTTAAAATGTTCTTTAGTATAATCCTCTGCTTCTTTTATAAGTTTTTCGCCAATATCAGTTAAAGTTTTTTGAGCATTGGCATTTCTCTTTAATTTTTTATTGGTTTTACCTTTTTTATCAAGATTTATTTGAGTAATATTATAGTGTGATTCATATTGCCTTTTTTGAGTTCCATTTCTATCTTTTCTGTGACTTGACATTTTATTCTCCTTTCTCAACATCATAAAGTTGCATAGTATCTACATTGTAAGGTTTTCCATCAAATCTATCTTGTTGTTTAAATACTCTATAATCCCTTTTGTTTTGAAATACTCCATTTGCAACTTCTAAAAACTCATCATCTTGAAGTGTTAGTTTCGTTAATGGTTGTTGTCTCAATGCTTTAATTATTAAATTTATTTCATAATTTGCACTCATACCACTATGTCTCATTTCACAAAATTTTTCTACAATAGCCAAGACATTATCATTTATCGACTTTTGCATTTGTTTTTCTTCTTCATCTTCACAATTATTTAATAATAAATCTAATTCATATTTAGTATTTTCTATCATTTATTTTTACATCTTCTTTCTATAAGTACCTAAACTACTACTATTCCAAAATTTTCTAGGGTGAAGTTTTGATTTTAAAGTATAAACTTTATAAACTAGTTGTTCTCTTTTATATAGAGGAAGTGATTTATCTTCTACATCTCTTCTCATATTGTCTAATTTTTCTTGAAGATGTTCTTTTGTATTAAATGTTTTATTTAGCATTTTAAACACCTTTCCTTTTATCTAAAAACATCATCACTCTATTTCTCAATTCAGTTTCAATATTTGTTATGTTAGATAAGTATTTATTTATTGTCGATTCATCATTACCAGAATTATAAATTTGTCTGTAACATTTTCCTACAGCATTAATTAAATATTCTGTGTTGAGAGTTCTAATATCTTTCAAACTCCCATCACCAGAAATATATGAATATGCTTTTTCAATATTATTTTGCATTTACTTTTCTTCCTTTTATCGATTTCTTTTTAGTATCTTTAACTTTTGTAATATCTATTTTTTCTTTTTTAGTAGTAGTTTTCTTTGTCTTTTTCGCTTTAGGTAAAATTTCATTTGCCACTTTATCGTATAACTCTTTATTTTTAGATGTATCTACATCTTCCAATAAATCATCAGTAATCATTTTTACTCGATTATCAGGTATATTATTTTTACTTTCTTCAACAATTTCATCTACTATTTTTTTTACAGATTTCTTTTTTGTTTTGGATTCATCTACAATAGCCTTTGCTGTTGCTTGTACTTGTTCTTCTGTAACTGTAGAATATGCTTCTCTTACATTAACTTTTAAATCCTCGATTTTCTTTTCTAACTTTTTAATATCTTTTAATAAATCTTGTTTTTCTCCATCAAGCTCAAAATTTATTTTTTCTAATTTTTTAATTCTTTCTTCATAAATTTTGTTTTGTGAAACTGCTTGTTCTAGTTGGTTCTTGTATTGTTTTTCTGCATCTTCAAATCCTTCCAAATATTTTCTTTCTTCCAATTCATCAATTTTTTTATTAGTCATTATTTTCATTTTCTATTCCTTCTTTCTTAATTTTTTTAATATAATAATTTACTGTGGGTTGACTACACCCTAATTTTTTAGCAATTTCTCGTTGTGTTAATTTTTTTTCTACTAATTCTGCAATCTTTTTTGCATCAACTTTTGTTTCTATTTTTATAGTTACAGATTTCTCTTGCGATTTTTTTATTTCTTCCATATCTTCTTCTGTAAATACTCTGTTCTTATATGGCTGATTAAGATTTTTCATAGTTGTATTCATATTACTTTTAAATATTGCTCTATTATTCGTTTCTAATAAACGATTTTTTAGTTCAATAAACTTTTTAATTAATTCAAATTCATTCCTTAAACATCTTCTATCTTTACGTAATTCTTGAATTTTTCTTCCAATACCTATTATTTCAGTATCGGTTAAAGTTTCATTTTCTAAAGAGTGTTCTAAATCACAAAGCATAAAATCTGTTTTCTGTTGCCGTTCTCCGTTAGAATTAATCATTTTTTCTACTTCATCAAACAAATCACATAGTCCATTTACTTTAGTTAAAAATTCTGTATCACTATTCATTTTCAAAGCCCTCCGTAAATACGAAACTATCATTTGTTATTTCTAATCTTAAATTACAATTTTCTCCAAGTGCCTTTAAAACTTTCGAGACTTCATAAAGCTGATTTATTGACCTTTTCTTTTTATCATCACAACTTTTTTTGATTTCTTCTTTATCTTTAGTAACTTTATAACCTTTATTACTATGTGCTACAAAATAATCTATTTCATGTTCATAGAAATTTTTATTAGATTCTTTAACTAAATTTCTCCAAGACCTTTCATCAAGTAAGACACCATTTGAAATCAATTCACTTATAATTTCTCTCTTAGTTTTCCAGTTAGATAAATCTGTTAATTTCGTTATTCTATTCATATCCATACTACTTAACCTCTAATTCCGTTATTCCTCTTGTTGCTACAGCTATAATAAGTTGAGTATCTTCTACAGATATATCTGATGTTATATTCTCTGCATTATCGATAATGATTGGTGTATGAATATCTTTCAATTTTTGAATACCTACTAATAAATCAATAGCTACAAGCATTTTCATACCTGTGTTTAATTCTTTGTAATCTATTCCATCAATGCAAATTTTAAATGTTTCTTGTTCTGTACCATCTTGAGTAAATTCTTTAGTCTTAAAGTCAACAATTTTGAAATGGCTCTTTACTTTTTGCCTTACTAAATCAGCTTTAAGATTATTAAACTTAGCTACTTGTTCAAGTTTGTTTTTTATAACAACTTTTTTATCTTTTGCATTTGCAAGATTTACATTTGCTTTTTCTACATCTTCACTGATTTTACTTAATGTTATTGAAGTAGCAAGCTTAGAATTTATTTCATCTAGTTCTTTAAATAAGTCTTGATTAATATTCAATTCAATAGATGGTTTTGTCATACTATTAAGTTCATTGGTAAGATTTTCTAACTTGGCTTTTAAAGTTTCTATGTCTTGAATTAATTGTTTATTTTCAAGTTCTTTATTCTCTTTAGCAACTCTTATTTCTTTTTGTTTTTCAGATTCTTCTTGTTCTTCATAAACTTTTGTATCTACTTCAACTAGTTGTTTTTTAAGTTCTTCTAATTCATTAGTCTTTTGCTCAAATTCATTAGCATTTGTACCTATTATTGTTTTTAAACTTTTAGCTTGTTCTTGAAGTCTATTAAGTTCTTCTAATTGTTGTTCCTTAAGTTTATTAAGAGTAGATTTAATTTTTTCTTCTGGTAGCTTTTGCCCACAAGTATTACAAGTATCGTTTTCAACTTTAATTTCTTTTTCTTGAAGTTCTTTACCTTTTCTATTTATTTCTGCAATTTGTTCATCATAGGATTGCGATTGTAAATCTAAAGCATTTAATCTTTCACTTACACTATTAATCTTGTTTTGAATATAAGATTTTTCTTTTTCTCGAATAACATCAACACTAACACTATTTAGTTCGTAAGACTTCTTATAATCTTCAATAGCACTGTTGTTAAATTCAAGTTGATTATTCTTGTGTTGTATTTGGTCTTCAACATTAGAAATTTCCTTTTGTTTGTTGTTATAATCATCTTTAATTTTTTCTTCTTCTTTTTGCTTTTCTTGATACTTAGCTATTTCTTCTTCAATTTCTTTTTTACGATTTTCTAATACAATATTTTGTTCTTCATTTGCAACATATTTTTCTTTCGTATTAACTAAGGTTTGGTATTCTGTTTCCAATCTTTTAATTTCTTCGTTAATGTCTTTATCAGAGGCTATAAGACTATCTTTAGTACTATTTATACCCATTAACTTAATTTGTTCTTCTACAAGTCCAAAATCGCCTCTTAAAAGTACTTCTTCATCTTTTACTTCACCAATTAACTTAAATATAAATTCTTTTAAGTCTTTCCAATTTAAGTTTGGAAGATAATTAATATTAGATAAACTTTTAAATGTTTCTTCATCAATACCAAATTTATCTTTTAATTCATCTGTAAATTGACTTTGAGTAATTGTAGTAAGTTCTTCTTTACCATCTATAATATAACCTGTTTGAACACTTGCTTTTCTTTGATACCAAGTTCTTGATATTACATAATTGTCATTTAAAATTAATGTAACATTAGTTGTAATATCGTTCTTTTCTTCATTATCAATTATTGGAGATATAGCAAACTTTTTATCATCATAGATGTTTTTACCAAACAAGCACCACATAATAGCGCTTAAAGTATTTGTTTTACCTTTACCGTTTTCTCCTAATATTTTTGTAACTTTATCATTAAAGTTAATTTCAAGTTCATTTATGTTTCTAAAATTTTTAATTCTTAGTCTATTTATTTTTAGTTCCATTTTTCTTCTCCTTTTTCTTCATCGCTTTATTTAATTCATCTTTGAATTTCTGTTTTTGTCCCAATTTATTTTTGTTATATACAGTTCGACCGCACCAACGACATATAGTCTTTGGTTCGCTTTCAAGCATTACCATTGAGTGTGAACATACGCATCTTGTAGAACATTGGGTCAATACATCAAGATATTTGTTATATCGTTCAAAATAACCCATAGTAATTTTTAGTTACAATATTTGAATTGTAATTATTCCTCTTCTTTAAGTTTAGGTAATTCGATATTTTCTGATAAATCATTGTAACGAGCAGTTATTTCTCTTGATACGTGTTCCCATTCATATTTTGTTATATTCAAGTTTTGAAGTAAGTTAGTTATAATACTTTCTAAACTTTCCATTTTTGTTATTTTTGTTCTATTATCATTTAAACTATTAATTTTAACACTTAAAATGCCATTATTATCTGTTTTTATATCCATCTTTAATCCCTTTCCCTTTCTTGACTTTTATAAAATCTTTTGCTACACTTTAGATGTTTAGTTTTTACTAAACATTTTTTTGTGTTTGTGCTATGTGAGTTGGTGGCTCTATAGCACTTTTTTGTTGTGATAGTTTTTCCATTCTGTATATCCAAGCTAATGCCAAGACTACAACTAATAGATAAAATGCTAACTCTATTGATATGTTTTCGATTTTATCTTTAACACTTTGTTTCAATTTGTACTTTTTCATTAAACACCTCCTTTAAATTCCTAACTTTTCCTTAACTAACTTTGTAAGAGCTAACTTCTCCCAACCTGTTGGAAGATAATAATTTTGTTTTTTCATTTCTTCTCTTATTTCCGAGATAAATTTACCTCTAGCATTTATTCCCATTGTTGGACAAATTACTTTTAAATCATCAGAAGTCATATACATTTGTTCAAGCACTTGTTTTTCTGTTTTTTTAGGCTTTACTTTTTTTCGTGTCTTTTCTTTAACTTCCATAATTATTTCTCCTTATTTCGTGATTTTTTATTTTTTTAATAATTCTTTAATATCTATAAACATTAAAACTGCTAAGTCTATAAGTAACAAAGCTAAAGGAACAAGTGCAATTATTCCTAAAATTATCAAAAATATCATTTTATTCCTCCTACTTTCTAATTGGCAATAATTACCATTTATTTTTTTGTGTCTCAATTGTATACTCTAGTTAGTGTAGTAAATCTAGAGTGAAACGAACTGAGATGATTTATATAACTTGATTATTGCTTATATTGCTTTTTGCAATATAATTATTAAAAAAAATAAGAGTATCTTCATCAATTACCTCCCCAATTTCAATTAATTGGTCTAAACTTATTTTAATAGGGTTATTTTCCCAATTTGTATAGCATTGTCTTGATACTTTTAATTTATCTGCTATTTCTTGCTGACTTATCTTCTTTTTAAAACGTAACAATTTTAAATATTCGGACAAGTCTTTATTTATCTGTTCTTTCAATTGTTTTCCTCCTATCTAAATCCATTATATATTGCCTTTTGCAATATGTCAATGTTTTTTTTGCATTTTGTAATATAAATATTGCACTTTTTTACAATTTGGTGTAATATTAAAGTGCAAAGGAGGTATATAAATGAATTTTTTTTCTAAAAATTTAAGATATTTGCGTGAAAGAAAAAAATTAGAACAACAAGACCTTGCAGAGCAACTTAATATACCACAATCAACATTAAGTTGTTGGGAAAACGGCATTAGAACTCCTAAAGTTGAACAAATTATAGATATTGCTAATTATTTTGGTGTTGGAATTGATATAGTATCTAGAGATTATTCTAAAAATGATGAGTATATCATTAAAGAACCAGATTCAAAAATAAATGAAAATGATAAAACTATATCTCGTTTTAATACTTTATATAGTAAACTTCGAGATTTACCAGAAGATAAACAAAAGATTGTCTTTAATGTAACAGAATCAATAATAAAAGAGATTGATGAAAAAAATGATAATAATTAAGTATGCTGGTATAGATACTTTAGAAAGTAAAGGTTTTATATATGTTAAAAGAATTATTATCAGGGGAAGTTAGTCAACAAGAAGTATTAAATTATTATAATGCTAGTATCTTTATTAAGAACTTACCTATCGAAGTAAGAGGATATGTGTTTTCATATAAAGATATTAATTGTATTGTAATAAATAAAAATATTTCTTATTATAAAAGAAAAAAAACTCTATTGCATGAGTTAGCTCACATAGAATTAAATCAATTATGTCAAGCAGATAGCGATTTGTTTGAATATCACAGACAAGGATATGAAGATGAGGCAGATAGATATATAGAGTTTTTAAAAGAAAATATCAAAAATGATTAGAACTTGCTAGTACAGAAGTTTTAATATAAATTTAGGTAGTTAGGAGGTGTGAAGTAAAATATGTTAAATTGCAAAAAGTGCGGAAAAGAAATTCCAAATGATTCAAAAATATGTCCTTATTGTGGCAAGAAAGTTAATAAAGAAAACAATAGTAAAAAAATCAAGAAAATAATAAGTGGTGTTGTAATTGCTATAGCAATAGTAGTTGTCGTAGTTGTTGGTATTAATTTCATAAAAGACAGAAATGAGTTAGTTAATGATGTTAAAAGAGCAGGAAGTGAAGAAGGAAGGTCTCATATTAAAGAACAGACAGAAAATTTAGATAAAAAACTGAATGGAGAAGATAAAGAAGAGGAAGACGAAAGTGTAACTTCTAAATATCAAAAAAAATTTACTCTAACTGAGTACAAAACTCTTTGTAAAACTATTCCTTATAAAGACTTATCTAGAACTCCAGATACTTACAAGTTGGAAAATCTTTATTTTAAAGGAAAAGTAATTCAAGTTGTAGAAGATACAAAAGAAGGTTTAGTACAGTTGAGAATTGATACAAAAATGTCTAATTACGAATATGTAGAAAATGATTATACAGATGATACAATATATGTCATAATTGATAAATATGATAAAAATAACAGAATACTAGAAGACGATATTGTAGAGATTTGGGGAGTTTATACAGGAATATTTACTTATGAATCAGTAATGGGTAACGAAGTATCTTTACCTGCTCTATTAGGAGTCTATTGGAATATTATAAAATAAAAAATGACTTATGCGGTCACATAAGTCACGGAGTATAGAAACTCCTTAGAAAAAATACACTCTATTCACGAAATAAGGTTTTTTTCTATGCTCCTATTATAACAAAATTAAGATACAAAGTAAAGAATAGGAGATTGAAATTTATGGGTAAAGTTTACAAAAAAACTAAATATAAAGGGGTATATGAAGGTACTCCTACAAATGATGGAAGAAGATATTTTTATCGAGCAAGAAATACAGATATTAACGGCAATATTATAGAGCACACATCACAGAAATATTTTACTGCTAAGGAAGCTGATGATGAAAAAAAATTGTTTATATTGCAAAAATATAATCCGTATAAAAAAGATTTTGAATTAATTGCTTTAGATTACTTTAAAAATTTAGAAAAAATTAAAAAACCTAAAACTATTTATAATTATAAATGTGATTATAAAAATCATATTCAGCCCTACTTTGCAAAAAAAGATATAAATGAAGTTAACAATATTACTTTCATAAAAAAGTGGGCTAATGAACTCGAGAAAAAAAACAATTCAATCGCTTATAATAATAAAATTTATACCATTTTAAATAACATTATGAATTATGCTGTAAAATTTTATGGTGTTAAAACTAATTATGTTCATATATTCGGAAGATTTCAAAGCAAAAACGGAAAGATAGTTACAGATAAAGAAAAGTTAAGATTTATAACTTATGAGGAATTTAATAAATTTATTAAATGTGTTGAGAATTATGTTTTTAAAACATTTTTCTATTTTGCATATTATACAGGTTGCAGAAAAGGAGAAATATTTGCTCTAACTTGGAAAGACATAGATTTTGATACAAAAGAAATATATATTTGCAAAACTTTAGATTCGCATACTAAAGATAAAAACGGAAATGTTGTTATTACTAATACGAAAACAGGAGAAAATAGAAAAGTAATTATGAATACTACTTTATATAATATAATGATTAATTACAAAAATGAAATGAAAAAATATGTTGATTTCAGCGAAGATTGGTTTGTATTTGGGTGCTCTCACTATTTGTCAAGCACAAGTGTTGAAAGAGAAAAAAATAAAGCATTTGAAAAATCAGGTGTTCATAGAATAACAATGCACGAATTTAGACATAGTCATGTTTCTTTGTTAATAAATGAATATATAAAAACTAGTAAAGAAAAAAATATGAAAATAGATACTACAAAATTTTTTCTAATGATGAGTAATCGTATGGGGCATACAATAGATGTTATGCAAAAAACTTATATGCACCTATTCCCTTCTATTCAAGATGAAATTGTAGATTTATTAGATAGACTATAATTATTTTCAGTGTAAAACTCACACCACACTTATACCACAAAATAATCAAAAAAGTCATTTCTAATTATTTTAAATTGTTCATATTTATGGACAATTATTATAAAAAATGAGTATCAAATATTTTCACCTCGGGGACACCATATAGTCATAATCTCCCTATTTAAGGGAGTTTTTTAATAATTTAGAAAGGACACTTAGATGGTAATAGTAAACAATAAAGAATATACAAACTATGACATTGTAACCTCTTGGAATGATTTTTCTTTTAATTTTAATGGTCATAAAAAAATAGGTATTGCACCATTTATTACTTTTAATATAGAAAATATTTCTATTGGATTAGAATTAACTTTTGAAGATGTAATGTTTAAACAACTAAAATTAAATAATAAAGTAAATATAAAAGACTTTATTATTGACATTTTATATTGTAATGATAGAGGTTGGATTTCGATTAGCAATAACAATTTTAGCTCTTTTATAACAAGTATAAATGAAGATAATTTTAGATTAGAAATTACTTTGATTTCATCTAGAATAAACTTTAATATAGATACCATTATTAAATTATTTTAAAATTTAATTCACTATTTGGATAATATAAGGCATTAAAAAACATTTGCAAAAACATATATATTATGGTAGTACGTATACAGATAAAGGAAACTTCATACAATAAAAAAAGAATACTTAACACTCTAATGTTGAGCACTCGCCAAAATGGTTTGCAATTAATCTGTTAGATTGAGTGCTGTTTCTTTTTTTAGTTTTTGTAAACAATAAGCAGAATAATAATTATAAGTAATATAAGAATTAAAAAATCTTTCTTATTCATAACTACCATTTCCTTTTGGAGACAAGCACTCAACTGTTAATATATTCCCTAGAAATATTATGATAAATATTGTTCACTGCACAATAAAAATTTAATTTAAATTATAAAAACTGCTTAAGGCAGTATTTTTTAATCTTCACAGCATTCTTTGTCTATTACTTTATCAATAGCTGATTGTTTAACATACTCCATTTTATACCAGTTATTAGCTTCCATAAGTTTATAAACATCATGTTGGATTTCTAAAACATTGGATAAAGTCTTAATATATGCCTTATTAATTTCATCGTCACTTGATTCTATAGCACCATGCATTAATAAATCTGATAATAACTTTGTTCCATTTAATACACTTTCAAAATATTCTTTATCTTGCATTCTTATTCTCCTTCTATTTCTAATAATTTTTTAATACTTTTTTCTTCTTTTTTAAGCTTATTTTCCACATCTTTTAAAGAAGATTCCAATTCTTCATTAGATACACGATTAGAAATATCATTAATATTTGTAATTAAAAATTTTAGATGTCCTAGTGTATCTTCAATATAAAGCAATTCTTTTTGTGTCATTTTATCCCTCCACTTTTATTATGGAACAGTTACTATATATTTATACAAAAAAACTAACATCTATATAGACATTAGTTCTTTTTCTTTAATTCCCAATTTTTCATCAACAATTTTATTGTACTCAGTAATTAACTCTTGTACTTTATCTAGTTTTCTTTTCTCTTCATCTTCAGGTACTTCCTCTTTTTTTATCGCATTATTAGCATCTTGCCTAATATTTCTTAAAGCTACTTTTGCTTCTTCTGCTATAGCTTTAGCTTGTTTTGTATATTCCCTTCTTCTATCTTCTGTTAAATCAGGAATTGTTAAAATAACCATTTCACCATTATTAGTAGGTGCAATCCCTAAATTTGCTTCATTAATCGCTTTTTCAATGTTTTTTAAAACACTCTTATCAAATGGTTTAATTAAGATTTGTTTCGCTTCTGGAATTACAATATTAGCTACTCCTTGAATTGGTGTTGGTGTACCATAATAATCTACTTCAATACCATTTAACATCGCTGCACTTGCTCTACCTGCATGAATACTATTAAATCTATTTTCCATCGTTTCAATGGCTTTTTGCATTTTATTTTCAATATTACTATCTATCATTTTCTTATCTCCTTTTTATAAATTATATATTAAATTTTTTTTATTATCAATCATTTTCATTAATCGCTGTAATAATTTTTTCTTTAAATTTATAAATGTTTGACGAATCCCAATAAGTATCTACTTCTAAATCGTTATTAACAACAGCTGTTGTATTATCATAAAATACTACTTCTCCATCTTTTAAGATATATAATGATGGCGAAAACAAGTTATTTACTGAATCATCAGTTTCAATTAACTTTCCTTCTAAAGCATTTATAATATTATAATAATTTCTATTTTTTAATAATTTTACTTTTTTTACATCATAATAATATATTTCTTTAAGACCTAAGCTAGATGCAATTTCATACAAATACTTGGCATAACTTTTTGACCAAATATTTTCCTTATTACCCATAAAAACTATTCCACTACCATTATTTAATAACTCAATTAATTCAGTTGAATTTAAGTATACAAAAGGGTTATTTCTCGGTATCTCATTATAATCACCATTAAATCTTTCTCCGTCAGTAGCATAAGTAACTAAATTATAATCTTTCGTTCCAAGATAAATAAAAGCTAAAATAACTAATGCATAGAGAAAAAAATAACCTAATTTTCGAAAAGTTTTCTGCATATAATCCACCTAAGAATATTATAGCACACTAAGAATTAACTTTATACCAAGAAAAAAACACTTGTCAAAAAAGTGTCTAATTTCCATTAACTTGAGCCATTACTTCAGAAGCAAAGTCTTCATTTCTTTTTTCCATACCTTCGCCAACTTCGTATCTAATAGCTCTTTTTAGTTCTCCTCCATTGTTAGTTACAAACTGTGTTACAGTCATTTTTGAATCTTTTATAAATTCTTGATTAGCAAGACAATTTTCTTTATAGAATTTTTTAATTCCTCCAGCAACCATCTTTTCAGCTATATCTTCTTTCTTTCCTTCATTTATTGCTTTTTCTTTTAAAACTTTACTTTCGTGTTCAATAACTTCATTTGGAACATCACTTTCAAAAACATATTGTGGTTTCATCGCAGCTGCTTGCATTGCTACATCTTTAGCTATTTCTTCATTTGCTCCTTTTACTACAGTTAATGAAGCAATCTTACCTCCCATATGAAGATATTCACCAAAAGATTCATCATCACTTTTAGTAATTATTTCAAATCTTCTTAGAGATAGTTTTTCTCCTATCTTAGCTGTTTTAGCAATAATTAAATCATTTATTGTTCCATCATCACAAGAAAGAGACAAGGCATCTTCTAAAGTTGTAACGTCACTTGCTAAAATAGTTTTCCCTACTTTTTCAATCATAGCAGTAAATTCTTCATTTTTACTAACAAAATCTGTTTCAGAATTAACTTCTATAATAACTGCTTTATTACCATCAATAAAGATATTTGCTAAGCCTTCAGCAGCAATACGAGAACTTTTCTTTTCTGCTTTAGCCATACCTTTTTTTCTTAAATAACTAACAGCTTCTTCCATATTACCATTAGTTTCTTCTAGAGCTTTCTTACAATCCATCATTCCAGCTCCAGTTATATCACGAAGTTCTTTAACTTGACTAGCACTAATCATTTTTTCTTCTCCTTCCAACTTATTTAGATAAAATATCTATAAGCTCATCTTTTTTCATACTAGAATAACCTTTGATGTTTTTTTCCTTTGCCATTGCTTTTAAATCAGTCAAAGTTTTACTTGTTAAGTCTTTGTTGTCTTCTTTTTCTAAAGCAACTTCTTCTTTTATTTCTTCTTGTTTTTCTTCTTTAACTACTTCTTTTTCTTTAGATTCTTTTTTATCATCTTTAAGGTCTACTTTATCTGCTTTCTTTTCTTCTTTTTTCATCATTTCAACCATTTTTTCTTTGATTTCAGAATCTTTCTTAGGTGCTTTTTTATCTTCTTCTGTAATATAATCAACTATTTCTAGTCCATTAGCTTCACAAATAGCATTAGCTAAAACACCTAAAACTACTTTCACACTTCTTACAGCATCATCATTACCAGGAATAACGTAATCAACATCATCTGGGTCACAATTTGTATCAACAATACCAAATACAGGTATATTTAACTTTCTTGCTTCTCTAATCGCATTTAATTCTTTTTTAGGGTCAACGATAATCATCGCTTGTGGTAATTTATTCATATCACGAATACCACATAGAACACGATTAAGTTTTTCGTACTCTTTCTTAAGTCCAATAACTTCTTTTTTAGGTAAGACATCAAAAGTACCATTAGTTTCCATCGCTTCGATTTCTTCTAATCTCTTAACTCTTCTTCTAATTGTTCTAAAGTTAGTTAAAGTTCCACCTAACCATCTTTCTGTAACATAGAAAGATTTACTTCTTTCTGCGACTTCGCGACTTGCTTCACTTGCTTGTTTTTTAGTACCTACAAATAAGAAAGTACCTCCATTTTGAGCAATATTACTGATTTCAGCATATGCTTCCTCAATTTTTGCTAATGTTTTTTGTAAGTCGATAATATAAATATCATCTCTTGTTGTATAAATGTATTCTTTCATTTTCGGATTCCATCTTTTTGTTTGATGTCCAAAATGAACTCCAGCTTCAAGTAAATAACTTAATGAAACTACGGCCATAAAAAAATCCCTCCTTCGTTATACTTCTGTTTACTTCTTCTTTATGTTACACCTTTTTTGGCACTCGAAACATAAATCCATAAACATGTTTATTTGCTTTTTTAAGCCACTTATATTCTATCAAAAAAGAATATTTTAGACAAGTACTATTTTTCTTTTTTCATCCAAGGAAAAAATTTCTTCGTAAACTCTAGTTTTCTTCTTGATTTATATTCTAATCTTTGTTGTTCTTTTATTTGTTCTTGGCGAAGAAAAGACAATAGTTGCTGACTCCACAAAGGACAATCTTCAATTCTAATAAATATTTTTTGTGATATTTCCTCTTCTTTCCCACGAATTGTACTATTTACCATCTCTGAATTACAACGACATTCCCAATTTGCAAAAGAATTATATGAAGCTAAATTAAAACCTTCTGTTTTAATCCAAAGTCCATCGCTGCTAATGTCAATTAAAAAGGAAGAATTAACAGAATGAAAAGCATAATTATGTTGTTTATAAAAATCTTTATACTTCATAAATTCATCATAAAGTATCGATAATTCACTACCAAGTAAAACTAAAATTTTGTCCGCAAATAAAGCAGATTTTTTCGAAGAAATATATAAATCTCCATTTGCCCTTTTTCTGAAACTAATTATTCCTACTCCAAAAAAGTCAAATTCAAACTGTAAAACATTATTAACATAATCAAATTCTTTTATATCGCAATAATAAGGCCTAGATAATAATGATTTTACTTGTAAAATTCTTTTAAACTTTTCTTTATACATTCTTCTTAAATCTTCATAGTTTTGCTTTATTGTTTTAAATAGCTCTCTTACATCATCTAATGATATACAAGAACAATCACTATTTTTTTCTTCTTCCATTATTCTTTCAATCTCTTTTAATATTTTTTCACTATTCATTACTCTTCTCCTAACTAAAGCAAGTGCTATTATAACATAACAACTTTTGCTATACAAGAAATTGTACTGCCCTACTTTTTAAGTTGAAGAACTATTTTTCCTTCATCTTCTAAATTGCCAAACAAGTGTCTTTTAAGTGTTTCCAAGTTATAGTCTTTTTCTACTTCATCATAAGTTAAAATATTTTTAATTTCTTCTAAATCAGTTATATCTTTTAGTTCATCAATACTTTTATTAGGAGATATAATAATCCTATTACCTACAATAGTAACACTAATATTATATTCTTTTAAATATGTAACTAGCACACTACCAGTAGCAATTAAGCCTTCACTTACCTGTTCATCATATAAAGGTAGTACTAGAATATCATCTTCTAAATATGTATCAATTAAATACTCCATATTAGAAGAAGAAATATTTTTATTATGTTTTTCTATACCATAATTAGTTGATATTGTTAATACTAAAGAAATAATAAGAGCTTGCATACTAAAAGAAAAACCACTTAGATTTTTTTCATACTCAATTAATTTTTTAATATACTTCATAAATTCCACTTTATACTTTATTTTAGAATATTCTTTTATTTTTTAAAGATTGCTTTTACTAAAATAATTATCTAAATACCTAGTCCACTCTGGAACATTTTCTTCGCGAAAATATTGATACAAAAAGGTTATCATAAACTCATGTCGTTTTCTTGCTTCTTCTTTACCAGTTTTAGTTAACATTAAAGATTTATAATTTAATAAATTCTCTATAATAAAATTAACTGTACTAGCCGTTTTTCCCATATGATAATTGTAGTCTAAATCACTTACCGGAAAAACATCTTTAGCAAAAAAACATCTATCAATTTTCATTCCATATTTTATAACTCTTACAATCCCTACTGCTCCAATCCCATCACACATATCAGCATCAGAGACAATTTTTCCTTCTTTAGTTTTCGGTAGACATCCTTTTAATCTTTTACTATATCCTATGTTACTAATAGCTAAGCAAACTTGTTCTTGCACTTCTTTAGGAACATGACATTTTTTCATAATTTCTTTGGCATTTGAAAGATTTTCAGCATTCTTAGTCCCAAACAATTTATAATCATCAACATCGTGAAGTAATGCAATTAATGTGACAAGTTCGATATCTGCTTCTTCATCTTTGGCAAACTCTAAAGATAAATTTAGCACTCTATCTATATGGTCCATACCATGGCCAGTTTTATCATTTCCCTAATAATTTATAAACTTCTTTTCTAACTTCTTCTATCATAGAAATACCTCTTCTATATATATTTTATATATTCCCCTATTATCTTATTATTTTTAGTCATTCCTTTAACTCCTAAAAACTTAAACTTCCCAATCCTGTGAATACTAAAGATATCATCTTCTTTTAAATTATATGTTGGTTTAGTAATAATTTCATAATTTATTGTTACTTCTTTATTTTTTATCAGTCCACAAGCTTTTTCTCTATTTGTCTTAGCTATTAAACTAACTATTTTATCAAGTCTTAAAGAAGAAGATAGAAGTGTAAAATTACTATACTCTCTTTCGTAGTTAGATAATGTTTCTAGAGGTACTTTTTTTAATTTTACAGAATACCTACTAATTTTATTTAAATTAGCAAAAATCGCATCATCAATTGCTGATAAAGAATAAAAATAAGCTTTATCTTTTAAGACAATAATATCCCCAAAACAAGAAGAATTAATACCTAAGTTCATTAAAGCTCCCATTATTTCCTTATGTTCAAGTAAAGAAGGAGAATCAATTTGAAATAAAGATACTTCTATTATCTTATCAGTATAAAGTAGTACTTTTTCACTATCTTTATATGGTTTATAAATATTAACTTTAATTCCTTTTAATCTACTTTCTACTTGCTTTCCTAAAGAAGGAAGTAAAAATGGTGTGCCAATTCCCACTTTTAAATTTTCAACATAATGGGAAAGTTTAAAATCATTTTTGACCATTTAAGTGGAAAATATACCCAATAGCAAGACCAATTAATCTTGCTATTAAAACAAAAAGGAAATTAAAGAAACCATAACCAAACATTATATAATAAGTATAAACCATATTATCAGTTCTCATAAAATAAATAAAGGGAAATGCTGTAACTAAAAGTAAAATCATTATTTCTTTTCCATCACTAAAACCTAGTTTTTTTGTCGTTATAGTTCGTTTATCATAAAAAGAATTAACAAACAAATATAAATTCATCACTGAAAAAAGCATTTCTTTAACGATATTACTAAATGTTTGAGTTCCATAATCAGCTAAATAAACAAAAATAGCAATTAAGAGTAATTCTTCAATATGAAAAATTTTATTATAATTTTTTTTAAACCACTCAAAGTTAAACTTCATTTCTTTAGTAAGTTTTAAAGAAGTATATATTGAAAAACCATAGTGCAAAATCCAAGGTATAAATGTTATATAAATAATAGTCTTTGCCATATAAGTATCACCTTAAAAACATTATACTATATTTTTCTTATTTTTTCATTATTATTTTTCCATGATAGACTCTTTGGTATTCATCAATAAAAGAATTTAGTAATTCCTTAGAGTCATGATTATCTGTCACAATATTTAAAACAATATTATCAATACTATAATCATCTAAGATTTTAAAGACTCTTCTTTTAAGTTTTAAAATATCTTTACTATCTGCTATATCATCCATATTAATGTAAAGGGTATTGTCATTATAAAATATATTCATTACTATCACCAATTATAGATTAGCAAAGTTTGTTTCTTTTTGATACTCTTTCGACAAATGTTGTCAAAATATAACTATTTAATGATATAATTAAAAAAGGTGATTATAATGCGTACTATATTAGCTATTTTTGTTTGTAAACTTGTAACTAAATTATGTCGGATTTTAGGAAGAAATGGAAGTGTTTATCCAGGAGAAATCGTTTTTGATTTTATTGATAGAAATATCTTAGATAAAATCAAGTATCCTCCTTTAGTCATAGCTATAACAGGTAGTAGTGGTAAGGGTTCAACTACAGAAGCAATTGCTCATATTTTGAAGGATAATCATTACGATGTTTGTTACAATCAAAATGGCAGTAATGGAATACTTGCTGCCATGACTCTAATTTTAAATAATTGTAATTATAAAGGAGTTTTTAAGCACGAGGTATTATTACTTGAATGTGATGAAAGACATCTAAAATTAATTTTTAAGAAACAAAAGATGACTCATTTGGTAATTACTAATGTAACAAGAGATCAACCAGCAAGAAATGGTCATCCAGATTTAGTTTTTAGAGATATAAAGGAAGCAATTGATAATTCTGTAAATCTTGTTATTAATGCCGATGACCCTTTAGTTAATCGTCTTTCTTATACTCATCAAGGAAAAGTTATTAAATATGGCTTAGATAAAACAAAAGATAGTTATAAAACTCCAAGCATTGTTACAGACTACGCTTACTGTCCATTTTGTCATAAGAAACTAAAATATGACTTTTATCACTATGGTCATTTAGGTTCCTACTCTTGCCCTAATAAAGATTTTTGCCGAGGAAAATTAAATTATATTGGAAGTAAAATTGATTTAAAAAAACAAGTAATGCATATTAATAACAATTTAGTTAATTTAAATAAAGATGTTTTATATGCCTGCTACTATACGATTGCTGCTTACAGCTTATGCCACTCAATTGGTATTAAGGAAGATAAAATTCTTTATAGTTTAAATAGTTCTTTTGAAGCTAAAAGAGCTAAGGAATATGAGATTAATGGTCGAAAATTAATTATGTTAGAAAGTAAAAATGAAAATAATTTAAGTTATTATCAATCAATTAAATATATTACTAATCAAAGCGACACAAAAACAGTTATTCTAGGATTTGATAATGTTTCAAGACGTTATAAATTAAATGATTTATCATGGTTATGGGATGTTGATTTTGAATTATTAAATGATTCTTCCATTGATAAAATTTTAATAATTGGTCGTTTTAGATATGATGTTGTAACTCGTTTAGCATATACAAATGTCGATAAGAATAAAATAATATTAGTAGATAATTTAGATGATATTTTAAGTATTATCAAAGAAAAAACTAAAGGGACAATTTTTACAATGGTTTGTTTTGATATGACAGCGAATTTAAAAAAATTAATTAAAGGTGATAATGATGAAAACAATTAAAATAGCGCATTTGTATTATGATTTAATGAATCTTTATGGCGAAAATGGTAATACAAGAGTTTTGTGTAAAAAGCTTGTTGACCAAGGTCTAAAAGTTGAAGTACATTTCTTAAGTATTGATGATGAAATTGATTTTTCAAAATACGATATTTTTTATATTGGTTCGGGGAGCGAAGAAAATGAAAATATAGTCTTAGAACATTTAAAGAATTATCTAAGTGATTTAAAGAATGCCATTAATGAGGGCAAGTTTTTCATTGTCACAGGCAATGCTTTAGAATTATTTGGTACAAAACTAATTAACTTAGATGATAGTTCTATTAATACCCTTGGCATTTTTGATTATGAATGTAAAGTTACTGATTTTAGAATTATTGGTGAACAAGTCTTTACTTGCCCTTTAATTAAAGAAAAGATTATTGGCTTTCAAAACAGAAATACAGTTATTAGCGACTACCCTAATCATTTGTTTGAAGTCCTTACAGGAACAGGATATAAACCTAAAGTTATGCAAGAAGGAATACTAGAAAAGCATTTTTATGGTACTTATTTACTTGGTCCCCTTTTAGTTAGAAACCCTTACCTATTAGATGAGATAGTTAAAGAAATATTAAAATTTCATAAGCTTAGCTATAAGGGAAGCAATAAAGATGATGTATCATATAAAGCTTATCATGAATACATTAAAAATTTTGTCGAAAATTAAATAAGATATCTAGTTATATCTTATTTTTTATGCAACTATAACAACGATTGATTATTTAATATATTTATGATAAAATACCCACTAAATGTGGGATGATTTTATGATTAAAATACCAAACAATATATTAGACTTTTTCTTTAGAGAAATTAAATTAAAAGGAAAATATGAGATAGATTTTATAGAAAATAGTGTTCATATTATTCCTAAAGAAGAAGAAAGCTATTATAAACCTATTATAATAATACCAAATTTAGATAAATTTACTGACCTTTTAATTGAATATGTTGCAGCTCTAAACGAATTTAATAAAAGCAATAGCATTACATTAAAAGAATATCAAGATTTATCATATATTTTTAATATTATGCTTTTTAATATGGCTCCATCTGACGCTCTTAATCTAAATAAATTTATTGAAACTAGAATTAGTTTTTTTTATGATAACAATTTAGCAGAATTTATTAAGCCAAAGAAAATTTTCGAATACAATAATGTCTCATTTTATGCTCAAAGAGAAATCGAAAATTTTGGGTTAGAAACACCTTATATAATGACTTTTTCAATGGATATTGATGGTACACTATATAATTTACCTATAATTAGATATGCTATCAACAATGATGGAATTTGTTTTATTTATGCAATTCAAACTGGAAGAGGAAGAATTTGTGACATAAATAACATAAACTATAAAAATACTGTTAATCAAGTTAATCAAGGAGTCAAAGAATATCGTAATATATCACCTAGTTTTGTTTTAATATTAGCAATATTTCTAAAAATATTAAACGATAATAATATTACTAAAATTGTAATACCTGATTTCTTATTTAATCGATATAAAAATTATTATCGAGCTACTACAACAAATAAAAGTAATGAGATATTATCAAGAATGTTTCATAATATTATTACATTAATAAATAGAATTTATAATCAAATTGATGGATTTAATATCCAAAGTTATCCTTCAGAAATAGAAAGTTATTTTCACATTGATATAAACGATTTAGAAAGTGAAAATAAAATGTTTAAGAAATTATTAAAAACTGACAATAATATTAATTAATAATAGCAAATTATATTAATTTTTCATAAGAGAACCTTTTTCTTTATGCATACTTTATCTAAAACTTCTTAATTTCTTCTTTTTCAAGAAAATTTTCCACAAAAAACTACTATTAAATCATTTATTTTTAAGTAGTTCTTCTCTTTCTTCTTTTGAATAATTACAACCACAATAATCTTGACGATATAACTCATATTCTTGCGATAATCTAATACTTTCTTTATATCCATCTTTCTTTTTAAAGTCGGAATATAAATACTTAATACCATATTTTTCCTCTAATTTAGCTCCAAGTTCATTAATTATAGTACTATTTTTATAAGGACTCACTGTAAGAGTGGTACAAAAATAATCAAAATTACTTTCTTTAGCGAGTAGTGCTGTTTTATCTAATCTTTCATAGTAGCACTTAATACACCTAGCTCCACCTTCTCTTTCGTTTTCTAAGCCTTTAGCTAATCTTTTAAACTTTTCATTGTCATAATCACAATCCATAAAATCTAGTTTATTAACATTAGGAAATTCTTTAATAAACTTAATTTCTTCTACTTTTCTCTTTAAATACTCTTCATAAGGCTCAATATTGGGATTATAATATAAAATAGTTATATCAAAATATGGTGTTAAGGTACTTATTACATAGCTTGAACAAGGTCCGCAACAGCTATGTAACAATAGTTTTTTAGTACTTCCTAAATTCTTAATGATTTCTTCCATTATTATTTGGTAGTTCTTCTTCATTTTTCTTTTCTTCTTCCATTTTTTCTTGTTCTTCCAAAGCATAAGATTTAAAATATATATTTTCTTCCGCAATCGAATCTAAATAAATAGTACCTAACTCATCACTAAGAGATGAATAAATCGTATTATAGCTATTTAATCTTTTAATATTTACAGTATTCATAATAACAGTATTGCCATCATTCATTCGTAAAATAAATCTTTTTTCATCAATAACTTCATTATCTTTATTCGTTGCTTTAGAATATTCAATCTCACTAATAGAAGTTAGTATATCATAATCAATGGTAGCAAGTCCATTTATTAATTCTTCATATATAGTATCGGGAACATGATTAATAAGAGTTGGTACTCTAGTATAGGTATAGTTATTTTCAATGCTTTTATTATTACTTAAAACGAGTTCATTTGTACTTTTATTTAAGAATAATATTTTATATTCTTCAATATTTATTTCTAAAGTTCCAGATATATTTTTTTTAATAATTACATCTTTTACTAAAGGTAAAGACATAATACTTTCTATCATATCTTTTTTATTTACTTTAAATATTGGTGGATAGTACTTTATACTCGCAACATCTATTACTTCATTATCACTAGTATTATTATTTCCTGTTATATGAATATGCTTTATAGGTAAATTACTGACACTATAAAAACAAAAAGTAATTACTATTATAAATACTAATAAAAATAAAAGACCAGATATTTTTAATTTTTTCTTAATTACTTTTTTTGTTTTTATTTCTGTCATTTCATCACCTACTTTATATATTCTTGTTCTTTAATTAAATCAACCCCTGTTTTTTCTAGAACTGTATCATGAACCAAATTAATGAGTTTTATTATATCTTCACTAGTTGCATGACCTTTATTTACTATGAAATTAGCATGCTTATTTGATATTTCTGCTCCTCCAATACATTTTCCTTTTAACCCACATAATTCAATTAATCTTCCTGCTGCATCCCCTACTGGATTACGAAAAACACTTCCTGCACTAGGATATTCTAATGGCTGGGTCATACTTCTTCTTTGTTTTCTGTCTTTTACAACTTTTAATGACTCATCTTTATTTCCTTCTTTTAAGAATAATTTAGCTGCCACAATAATACAATTTTTCTTTTCTTTAAACATTGATGTTCGATATCCATAAGTTATATTTTCATAATCTAGAGTTATAATATCAAAATTATCATCTAAAATAGTTACTGAACTAACATAATCTAATAATTGACAGTTATAAGCTCCAGCATTAGAAACTATACTTCCTCCTAAAGTTCCTGGTATTCCTATAGCAAACTCTAGTCCTGTTAAAGATGATTCAATTGAAATAGTTGCTATTTTAGGAAGCATCGCTCCAGCTTCAGCATAAATCATATTATATTCTTTATGGACTTCAATAGCATTTAATGAGGATAGTGAAATAACTACATATTCCTCTAAATTGCTATTTAAGATAACATTAGAGCCATTTCCTATAATAAAATATTTAAACTTCGTTTCTTTTAAATATCTCATAAGATTTTGTAAGTCACTAATAGATGATGGTAAAACAAAATATTTACAAATACTACTAACCCGATAAGTATTGTTGTTCACTAAATCATAGTTTTCTAAAACTTTGCCATATAAAGATAATTCTTCAAACATTTACAAAACCTCCTTTATTTTCTTATAAATTCTCTCACTACTATCAGTAATTCCCACAGCATTTAAATTACTCTTGAATGTTTTTAACTTTTTTTCATCACTAAAAAGTTCATCAATCGTTTTAAGAAGTAAATCAGAAGTTAAATCTTTCTCTTCGATTAATTCACAACAATTTTTCTTTTTTAGTTCTAAAGCATTATAATATTGATGATTGTTAGCAACGTATGGTGAAGGAATAAAGATTGTAGGTAATTTTAAAGCAGCACATTCACTCATAATTCCTGCTCCAGCTCTTGTGATAACTAAATCAGTACTTTTTAATAATGATGATAAATTATCAATATATGGAACTACTTTAACATTAGAAGGTATCTCTAAATTTTTCGTAAATTCTTCATATAAATTTTCCCCTGTTATATATAAAAGTTCATACTCTTTATTTTTCATTTCTTTAATCATACTAATCAATTTATTATTAATAGTACTTGAGCCTAAACTTCCTGATACAATTACAACTAATTTCTTATTTTCATGAAAACCTAAAATAGTTTTATCATATTTTTTAGCGACAATGGCATTTGTTGCTACAGGATTACCTGATAAAAAAGTTTTATTCTTTGGAAAAACATTATTGGTATCAGGAAAAGATACTCCTATTATTGTCGCATATTTGGCTAAAGCTTTATTTGTTTTACCTGGAATACTATTTTGTTCATGAATAAAAACTTTAATCCCTAATTTGGAAGCAGCTTTAATGACAGGATAAGTAACATATCCGCCAATTCCTAAAACTATGTCAGGTTTAAATTCTTCCATTAACTTAAGGCACTTTTTATAAGCTTTTCTAATCAAAATAATATTTTTAAGATCTCTTTTGATATCTTTTTTCGAAAAGCCATAGATTTCTAATTCTTCATATCTAATATTTCGTTTTGGGACAATATCTTTTTCCATTCTATTATGAGTTCCAATATAGATAACTTCTAAATCTTTTTCTTTTTCTCTAAATTTATCGATAATAGTTAAAGCAGGATAAATATGTCCACCTGTTCCACCAGCTGATACAACGATTTTCATTTGTTCATCACCTTACTATAATTATACTATAAATAGAAGATATTCATTATTATTTAGTTTAATTTTGTAAATTATTTGACAAAAAAGAAGAAATAGAAGATTAACAGTGTATATATAAGGTTGAAAGGATAAATGACTTACTCTTTTAATTTGAAATAAAATCGAGGCGATGAAAATGACCAAAAATGATGTATTTCCTTCTTTAAAAGAAAGAAGAAATGAGATTACTACTTTATATTCCCTACCTCCTAGAAGTGATAATATTTGGATCCTTAAACCACGTAATCAAATTGATAAAATATCCATTGTTAGTGATAATATGTTTCACACAATATTTAATCACCCTAAAGGTAAAAAATATATTGCTTATTTAATATCTTTATTTTTAAAAATTGATAATGATACTTTATTAAAACATATGAAAATAATAAGTAATGATGTTTTAAAAATAAAGTTATTAATGTTTCCCAAAGATGTGACCTTGTTTGTGAAATAAATGAGACTATTATTACAGTGGAAATGAATAATAATTCTAGTATCGAAGTATTACATCGTAATAACAGGTAATTTAGTGCAATGGTCAAAAAAAGTAAAAATTATGATAAATATCGTCAAAGTAT
>CAOJBM010000013.1 GCA_948329525.1 uncultured Mycoplasmatota bacterium | reverse complement strand
TTTTTACTAATTATTAGTTATGAAAAAAAGAGAACTTTTTACTAATTATTCACATATTTTGCCTACCTTTTTTATATTTTATGCTATTTTTTACTATTTAAATACTTTTCTACTTCTTCTTTATCATCAAAATGAACTTTTTCTCGACCAAGAATTTGATAATCTTCGTGTCCTTTGCCTAATAATAAAACTATATCATTATCTTCCATCATATCTAAAGCCCTAACAATTGCTTCTCTTCGATCTAAAACAACAACATAATTATCTGTTTTAACCCCTTCTAAAATATCAGCCATAATTTTTTGTGGGTCTTCCGTTCTTGGATTATCACTAGTTAAAACAACAAAATCACTATTTTCTACCGCAATTTTTCCCATTATTGGTCTTTTAAGTGGGTCTCTATCACCACCACAACCAACTAAAGTAATTACTCTTCCCTTTTTATTTTCACTAAAAGCTTTAATAATCTTTAAAACAGCATCTGGTGTATGAGCATAGTCAACTACAGCAATCCCATTATTAACTTTAATCTGTTCACATCTTCCTCTAGGTGGATAAATTTCTTTAGTTATTTCTAAAACATCGTTAATATTAACACCCATTTCCGTAATAATAGCTAAAGCCGTTAAATAATTATAAACATTAAAATTACTCTTCAAGTTAGTATCTATTTCATATTCTTTTCCATTATAAGCAAACTTAATCTTAGTTCCATTTAAATTATCAGCAAAATCTAATATCTTAATATTTTTTCCATTATAACCTAAAGACACAATCTTATCATAAGAAATCTTTTTACCATACTCATCATCTACATTAACAATATAACTTCCTTCTAATTGCTTTAAAATTAAGTTCTTTGCTTCAAAATAATTATCCATTGTCTTATGAAAATCCAAATGGTCTTCTGTTAAATTAGTAAATGCTGCCACTTTAAACCTTAACCCCTTAACTCTTTCTAGAATTAATGAGTGAGAAGAAACTTCCATAATGACATTTGTGCAACCTTTATCTTTCGCTTCTAAAAGTAGCCCATATAAATCCACTATATTTGGAGTTGTATTAGGTAATTCTCTACTTTCGCCATTACAATAAAAGCCGATTGTTCCAATATAAGCAGTTTTAATTCCTAATTTATTTAATATTTGATAAGTCAAATAACAAGTTGTTGTCTTCCCATTAGTACCTGTAACTCCCATGATATTAAGTTGATTTACTTCTTCACTATAAATTTCACTAATATAGTTTTTTACCCATTCTTCACTACTATTTACGACAAGAGTTTCAACTTCATAATTACCATGCTCACAAACAATCTTTTCTGCTCCATTTTGAATTGCTTGTTCTATAAAATCATGCCCATCTACTCCACTACCTTTAATAGCAACAAAGATATCTCCCTTTTTTACTTTCCTTGAATCAATTTTAACGTTTATCATTACTTCTCACCTCATACTATAATTATATACTTTTTCTAAATAAATTGTACTCTAAATTTAAAATCCTGGAAAATGTTTCAAACCTTCTTCTAAAGCCATTGTTTCTCTATAAAGATAATTTCCATAATCAAAACTTTTAAATAAATCTAATAATTCTTTTTCTTTTTTTAAATGTTCTAATCCCTTGTTATAATCTCCAAAACTAATATTATTTTCTAAACTATCGTCATTACTAATTTGATACTCTTTTCCATTATAAGTAAATAAAATCTTATCTTTAGAAAAACTTTCTATTTGAATTTTACTAGTGTTTTCTAACAATCCATTTATATTTAAGGTTTCTAATATAAACAAAATTGTTAAAATATTACTTTCATCTTCAAAACCATACATATCATTCATTGGAGTATTATAAGGCATTAAAGTAATATCTAAAAAACTATTTTCATTAACAAATATATTATTACTTTCTAACTCTTGCTCATACTTCTTAGCAAAATTAAATAACTTAACCCTTATTTCATTACCAGTACAAAGTTCTTTTTCTTCTTTTTTAAGTTTATTTACTATATTAATATAGTAATTGCTTACTTCTTTAGAAGTTGTATTTTCATTTAATGGATATCTTAAAGTTACTACTCTATAACCATAATGTGAATGGTTATTTATTACTCCTTTATTGCACTTTTCTCGAAATTTTTCATCAGCACCAAAAAGTAAAAAGCAATCATCAACAGAATAAAGAACTAATTCCTTATTATTTTCATAAATGTTTTCAAAAACTTTTTTATTCTCATCACACAAAGAATCATAGTCAATCATAAGCCATGCATAGTGTTCCCCAATACCCATACTATTTTTGATATATTCTCCAACACGTGAGTCATTACCATAATTACCTAAACTAGTTGCATTAAACTTATTACAACTACTAGCAATTGTTCTAATATTCTTTCTAAATAATTCTTTGCAAGGTTCTAATAAAGGAAGTTCTACTACTTTTTCTAAATCACTATCATGCAAAATTGTTACACTATCAACCCATATTGGTTCTACATTTTCTACTTTTAACATCTTACCACCTATATTATTTCTTTAAACTTCTTCAAAAAACTCATCATACCAAACGATAAAAGTATAAATCGTCCAAACTTTTTTATATAATGCTTTACTATCATTTTTTTGTTTTTCTAATAACTTTAAAATTTTCTTAGTCTTAAAGAATTTGGAAGATGTCTTACTTTCAAACTTCACTTTGATTTCGTTATATAAATCATCTTCCTTCATCCATTCTCTTAAAGGAACGGGAAAGCCTAATTTCTTTCTTTTATAAGAATCATCAGGAATTACTTTTTTACTAGCCATTCTTAAAGCTGGTTTTGTTGTTTCTTTCGTTATCTTTGCTTCAAGTGGTAACTTTCGGGCAACTTCATAAACGGCCTTATCTAAAAATGGTGTTCTTGCTTCTAGCCCAAACATCATAGTGTTTCTGTCCACTGCATGTAAAAAGTCATTAACTAACCAAAAATAATAATCAATTACTTGTCTTTGAATGATGCTAGAACTATCTTTGTATTCTTCATAATAAGGTGCTGTTATCTCTTTGGTTCTAATTTGATTCTTACACTTAACTAAACTTCTTGCTTCTTCATCACGAAAAACTCTTCCAATACCAATATTATAATCTTTTAAGTGTCTTCCTCTTCGATAAATAAAGTTTAAGCCCCAAACATCAGGAAAAAGCCCTGCAATATTCGATGCAATATGTCTTATAAAGTAAGGAATTTTCATATACCAAGAAGCGCTATATTCTTCTAAATATTTGCCATAACCACCAAAGAATTCATCAGCTCCTTCACCAGATAATACAACCTTAACGTCTTTGCTTGCGAGTTCTGAAACAAAATAAAGAGCAATGGCAGCAGGGTCTGCTAAAGGCTCATCCATATGATACATTATTTTAGGAAAAGCCTTGATATATTCTTCTTTTGTAATTTTTTTCGATTTATTAGAAATTCCTAATTTTTTGGCTAAATCTTGAGCATGAGCTCTTTCATCATAATTTTTATTACTTGAACCAACGGTATATGTGTGTTCTGGTTTTGCTAAGGCAACTAAATATGATGAATCAATGCCACTTGATAGAAAAGAACCTACTTCTACATCAGCAATTTGATGATATTTAACCGATTCTTCTAATGATGAATGGATTTCGTCAACTAATTCTTCTAAAGGTTTATCCGTTGGTTGAAATTCCATTTTAAAGAATCTTTCTATTTTCTTTTTACTATTTTTGAATATTAATTGGTGTCCTGGTTGAAGACGATAAACTCTCTTAAAAAAAGTTTCCTCGGTAGGAGTTGAATTAAAGCAAAGATAGGCAGATAGAATTTCATCATTAAAAACTTTCTCAAATTCGGGGTGGTCTAAAAATGCTTTAATTTCAGAGGCAAACATTATCCCTTTTTCTGTTTCATAGTAATATAATGGCTTAATACCCCATTCATCTCTTGCCATATATAATTCTTTTTCTTTCATATTCCAAAGAGCAAAAGCATACATTCCTCGTAACTTACTCGTTAAATTATGTCCCCATTCTTCATAGCCATGAACTAAAACTTCTGTATCAGCAGATGTTTCAAACTTGTGTCCTTTCTTTTTTAGTTCGTCTCTTAACTCGACAAAGTTATATATTTCCCCATTAAAAACAATAACAATATCTTTATTCTCATTATAAATTGGTTGATTACCTGTATTTAAATCAATGATTGCTAGTCTTCTATGTCCTAAAGCTACATTTTCATCAGTAAATATACCTTCAGCATCTGGTCCACGATGTTTAATTCTATTATTCATTGCTTTAATAATTTCTTTTTTATTATTTATTTTACTTACAAATCCTGTTATCCCACACATAAGCGTTCCTCCACTCTCATTATACCATATCAAATATAAAAAGTAGTTACTTTGGAACTACTTTATCATAATAATTATTGTCTATTATTAGTTTGCTCATTGTAAAGGCATTAGATACTCTTTTATTTATTCGATTGATATATTCGTTATCAACTTCTTGTCCATCACGTGGCACAAATTTCTTTGATGAATAAAAGTATGTCCCTTTATCAGTAACCCAACTACGATTAGAAAATATTGCTAACCCTTCATAAGTACTTAAAATGTCTTTACCTACGATTAATCTTGAATCATATTCAATGCCAAATAAATTAAGAAGTGTGGGTAAAACATCTATTTGGCTTCCTACTTTATCAATAGTAACTGGTTCCATATTATTATTCCATAAAATGAAATTACTATGATTAACTTCCACAATATCATCTTTTTTATAACTAGCTGCTTCGTTCATTTCATCTATTGAAAGTGTATAAGGATAATGGTCACCAACTAATGCTATAACAGTATTATCTAATGTGCCACTTGCTTGTAGTGAGTTAATTAAAGCCTCTAGCGCCTTATCTAATTCCACTTGACTAGATAAGTAATTCTTAATATTATTCGACATATTTAAGTCTTTAACCGTCTCATAGTGTTTCTTAACAATATTCGCCCCACTTACATAAGGAGAATGACCACTTACTGTTACGTAATAAGTTACAAAAGGTTCGATATTTTGATACATTGGTGTAGTTTGCTCCATCATTTCAACGTCACTTGGTAGCCAGTCACATTTAAGAAGTTTTTCCATCCCGTTTCCACAACCCATGTAATTATTGAATCCTAAAGTTTTCATAGTCTTGTCTCTTTGATAATAAGTGTATGTCCAGTTATGGAAACTTCTTACATTATAACCTAGAGCATTAAAACTATGACCTAAAGCAAAATCAATAGAAGGAGTTTTGGATTTCCAATTTTTTAATATTTCTTGAGTAGGAACAAGTCCAGTAGTTGCTTGAAACTCACCACCTGTTGTACTTAAGAAAACAGGTGAATAGAAGTTAGTGAAATTAAATCCTTCATGAATTAATTTATAAAGGGTTGGAATTCTCGTCTCATCCACAGCTACTTCATTAAATCCTTCAGCTAAGATAAAAATCAAATTTTTACCTTTAAACATTCCTGTATATTCATTTTGATAAGTTGCTCCTGTGCTATTAAAATATTTATGCATTTCTTTTAAAATTTCATTACTTTCATTATCGATTAATGAACTAAAATCAATATTCATTACATTTTTTTCATAAGTTATAGTGCCAGGAACTTCCCCATCTATTTGTGGTGGTTCTTCTATCTCCTCGATAATTTCTGTTTCATAGCCAAATAAAACGCGATTAACATCTACTTCTGTATAGGTTAATAATCCAAACTGATTAATAATTGAGATACTATCATCAACTTTTGTAAATAAATTATATGGGCTATCAAACTTTTCTTTATTAGGCATTAAATAAATATAATCAGCTACTAAAGAGAATAAAAGAAAAATACCAACAATAATATTTTGTTCTTTTTTATTTTGTTTAAAACTAATTCTTTTTAGTAATAGAAGTACTAATAACAATAAAAATGGAATTGTATATATAATTATATATACAATATTACTTGTTAAAGTATCTTTTATGATATCACTAAATTCTACAACAGCATTAGCAAGTCCAATTGTATTAAAGGAAAATGGTACAGAAAACAAAGTAAAAAACACATATTGAAAACCAAAATAAATAGTTATAAGAAGACTTAAAATAATAGTTAAAATTTTATTAATTTTTTCTTTAAACAATCTTGTTATAAAAAATAAAATTAAAGCAAAAGGAATGGTAAAAACTATTAAATATAGTAATCCTAGATTTAAAAAACTTCCTGCCATAACAATTTTAGAAACTACTTCTAAAAAGAGAATTTGCAAATAAAAATAGATTATTGTATTAATTTTTTTCAAAATTAAAGAACCCTCTTTCCACTTTTCATATTGTATCAAATTTCTTAAAAAAAATCTTTAGTTTTATAAAAAAAATTACGAAATATACATTACTTTATTTAGGTATGTAGCATATAAAGGTACAGATTTTATATTATTATCAAAGTCAAAATTTTTAAGTGATATTCTAATACCATATTTAGGTTTATACTTTTCCTTATATACTTTTAAACTTTGACTTATTTATATTATCACTAGCTTTAACTTCTATAGGTATTATTCCATCGTCATTATAAAAAATAAAGTTTAGCTCTGCTCTATTGCCTGATTCCCAATATATTAATGAAACCTCATTAGCAATTATTTGAGTAGCCACATAGTTTTCTGCTAATATTCTCTTATACTGCAACATATTATCTAAAATGATTATCATCAATAAAACCTAATAGTGGTATTTCTACTTTCTTTAATAAATCACATTTATAAACTAAAGTACTTTATAACAACCAATTTAAAGAAGATTCATAATCATATTTTCGAGTATTACTATCTACTTTTCCATATTAAAATTTATTACTTTGATTTCCTAATTGAGAAGGTATTGATTTATATATTTTTTCTATCTTACTGGCTTCAAATTTATTTTCAACATATTTATTCATATCATTTGAATAAGAAACATAATCATCTTCTATAATACTTTTACCAAATTAATATATCTTTATCGTTAAGGAAATAGTTATTAACTGCTTCAGGAAGTCCTCCAATACATGTTCTATATAAATCTAATAACTTATTATATAAAATATCCTGTACAAATTATCTTAAAATTTTCTTTACACTCATTAAAGTAATTTAAACCACTAATTAGTTCTTCTGATTCTTGAATTTCATCAAAGAAAATAATTGTCTTATCAATATCTATATCGATATCTAAATATATTTTCATTCTTTTATATTTTTCTTCTGTACTAATATTTGTACTAAAAATATCAATTATTCTTTTTGCTTTAATAAATTTATATAAATATAGCTTTCAAATTCACTATCACAAAATTCTTTTATTATATAATTTTTACCTATTTCTCTTGACCTAATAACCGTTAATAGTTTCTCAATATATTTTTCTTTCCAATTAAGTAATTCTTGATAAATCTTTCTTTTCATAGTAGTTTATCCATATTAATTATAAAGAAAAAACTAGAAAGCGGTCATTTAATTTCACGTTTTTAATACTACTTTTTTCCTTGTATTGGAGGTTTTGATATCGTATTGAGTTTTTTTAGATAATAATTTAAGATATAATTTCTATTTTATTAAACTTAAGCTAACTTTTTGTTTTTCTAAATCAATATTATCGACATAACATTTGACTATATCACCAACACTAACAATATCATTAGGATTTTTAACAAAATTTTTACTCATTTTTGAAATATGAACTAGGCCATCGTCATGAAGTCCGATATCAATAAAAGCCCCAAAAGAAGCAACATTACGAACTGTTCCTGTTAGCTCCATACCAATTTTTAAATCTTCAATATGCAAAATATCACTTTTTAAAACAGGAGAGTCTAGAGAATCCCTTGGGTCAAGTCCAGGTGTTAAAAGTTCTTTAATAATATCTTCTAAAGTATAAACATCGGTTTCTAATGAGTTTGCTAACTCTTTAACATTTTGTTTCTTTAAAATATCTTTATTTTCTTCTTTATTAAGTTCATTAATATTAACATTTAGTTTTTCTAATAACTTTTCTGTTAAGTCGTAACTCTCTGGATGGATACCTGTATTATCTAGCGGATTTAAACTATCAGGTATACGTAAAAATCCAATAGCTTGTTCATAAACTTTATCAGTAACTCCTTTAATCTTCTTAATTTCTTCTCTATTTTTAATTTTCTTTTCTTCTTTATATTTATAAATATTCTCAATGACACTTTTTGTTAAACCTGATACATATTTTAAAATACTTTTAGATGCAGTATTGACATTTACACCGACTTCATTAACAACTTTAGTCGTTGTAAAATCAAGAGCTTCTGATAATTCTTTTTGATTAACGTCATATTGATATTCTCCAACACCTATTGATTTAGGATCAATTTTAACTAGCTCTGCTAAAGGATTTTGCACTCTTCTACCAATAGAAACAGCACTTCTTTTTTCAATAGCTAAATCAGGAAATTCCAAATTAGCTAAAGGAGATGCACTATAAACAGATGCTCCAGCTTCACTAATTATTGCATATTTGCAAGATAAGTTATATTCGTTAATTAACTCAGCACAAAATTTTTCGGACTCTCTTGATGCTGTACCATTGCCAATTGAGATAATATCAACATGATACTTTTCAATTAGATTTTTAACAATTAACTTACTTGCTTTAATATTTTCTTCTGCGTTGTTACTCTTGATAAATGGTTTTATAACCACAGAATCTAAATATTTTCCTGTTTCATCAACTACTGCTAACTTACATCCATTAACATATCCTGGGTCAAAACCTAAAACAGTCATTCCTTTTAAGGGTCTTGTCATAAGTAAATGTTCTAAATTAGTACCAAAAGTCTCAATTGCTTTTTTAGAAGATTTTTCCGATAACTCTGATCTTATTTCTCTTTCAATACTAGGTAGAATTAATCTTTTTAAAGAATCTTTAATGCTATTTTTAACTATTGGAACAACAATGGAAGTTTTATCCTTAATTAATTTTTCTTCTAAATAAGTAATTATAGCATCTTCATCAAATTTAAGACTCAAATTCAATATTTTTTCTTTTTCACCACGATTTATAGCCAGTATTCGATAATGTTTAATATATTTAATTGGTTCACTAAAATTATAATACATCTCATAAGTTTTGTTGTCATCTTGAGCATCTTTTTTTACTTTGGAAACGATTTCTCCATTATGAAAAATATTATTTCTTATCCATTTACGATAGTAAGCGTTATCACTAATCCATTCAGCAATAATGTAACCTGCTCCTTCTAAAGCACTATCTGTGTCTTTAACATTTTCGGATATAAACTTTGTAGCTAAATCTTCTAAATTTCCAGTAACTTTAAAAGACATAATCATTTTAGCTAAAGGTTCAAGCCCATTTTTGATTGCTTCACTAGCTTTAGTTTTTTTCTTCTCTTTGAAAGGCCTATAAATATCTTCTACTTCAACTAGTTTTGTACATTTTAAAATATTATCTTTTAATTCATCAGTTAGAAGTCCTTTTTCATCAATAAGTCTTATAACTGCCTCTTTTCTTTCTAGCAAATTATTTTGATACTTAAATTGTTCTTCAATTTCTCTTATTTGATCTTCATTTAAGTTTCCAGTCTCAACTTTTCTATATCTTGCTATAAAAGGAATTGTTGCTCCTTCTTCTAACATTTTTAAAACAGTTCGGACTTGTTTTTCAGAAACTTTCAATGTTTCAACTAATATTTTTATTACTTCTTCCATTTCTACCACCTTAATTATTATAACAAATTTAATAAATAAAAAAAGAAAAGATTTACTTTTTTTCATTATAAACAACTATTTTATTAAATAAGTCATAGTAATTAGAAGATCTAATCATTTCTACTAATTAATTTTAATCGCTTAAAAATATTATTTATTTCTTCATTCTTTAATTGTTTCATTATTTTATTTATCTGTTTTTCTTGTTTCCTATACTCTTTAACACCATAATAACTTTCAATTTCTTTATTAATATTATAAATATTAGGATTATTAGTCTTCCCCATTAATAAAACTAGCTCAAAATTAGGATTAACAAAATAAAATGTTGTGTTTGATAAATCTATTCCTTCATATTGTTTTTTAATATCATCAATCGTTTTCTTCCCATCTAAATCGTACATCAAAGCGTACCTTGAATAATTAAAAGTCTTCTTTTTCTTTTTATACTTATCTTTTATCTTATCAACACCATTAGCTTTTACTAGAATCACATTAAATTTATTTTCATAAATATTAATTAAATGATTTAAAAATTTATCCTCAGTTAAACCTTCATAAATAAGAAATATATCTTCTTTAATCTTCATAAAAAACTTCTTCTATATTAGGATGAGGTAACGCTCCAAACGTTCCTTTTAAATAACTAATCATGGTTTTATTTCTAACTTGTTTATCTAAAGCTGGTTTAAAATCATTTAAGGAATAAAAATATACTTGCTTATTATCTTTATAAGTAAACCATATTTGGTCTTTTCTAAATAAATTTAAGCAATCTAGTAATTCTAAATCGTGTGATGTTGTAAGTAGTTGAATATTTTTATTTTCTGTTGCATTAAATAATGTAATTAAGCTTTTACTAAGTAATGTGTGTAAACTTCTATCTATTTCATCAATTATTAAAATTCCTCCTGTTTTCTTTAGCTTAATTATTTTAGCAATATATGCCATAAATATTTGAGTACCAGAAGAATCACTAATACTAGAAAACATTACACTATGATTATTATTCATTTTATAATGTGATAATAAATTAAATACTTTATTTTTGGAAAAATCTTCGATATATTCCACCTTTTCAATACTAATATCAGCTGCTAAAATTAGTTCATTAAATAACTTCATTTCTTTTTTGGATAATGTTGAAATTAATTCCACAATGTCACTAAAATTAACATTTTTATCAATTATTTCCATTTTATTAAAAAAGCTAAAAAAAGCATCAGTATACATTTTATAATTACTAGGTAAAACTGAAATAATTAATTTATTTTTATATAATTTAAAAGTATCTATAATACTATTTAAAGCAGAATTATTATTTTTTTTATTTAAATCAAATATTTCAATATTGTCAACCAATAATTTTTCTTCAGTTATACCTTCATCATAACTAAATGATAGAAAATAATGGTATACTTTTTTATTTTCTTCAAATTTTATCTCATAAGATATTTCCTTTTTTTCTTTAAAAAAGTTATAATCAAAATCTATTTTTGTTAAATCTAGGGATAAATTACCATCTAAAATAGTTCTTTTTAAAACAGTAATAGAATCAATAAATGATGATTTCCCTGTATTATTTGGCCCGTAAATAATAGCAGACTTTAATATTCCATTATCAAAAACATAATCTTTGTTAGAAATATGTTTATTACCTTTAAAAGATATTTTAGCTGCATTATTAAAAGCTTTATAGCCATTAACCATAAACGATATTAACATATAACAACCTCCCTTGCTAATAGTATACCACTAAACTAAAAATATATGCAATTTTTTTGCACATTCTAATAAATGGTCTAAAATTCTTAAATTAACATAATATTTATTGATGCTTATGACAAAAATAAAAATTATTTCTGTAGTTTTATGTTTACTATTATCAGTTGTATTTCATTTTCTATACACAGCTTTTCCTAGTCCCATAACTAGTATCTTTTTCCCAGTTAATGAAAGTATCTGGGAACATATGAAATTAATAACAATGCCTATTATATTTACAAGTATTATTGAATATTTCCTTTATAAAAGTTTCAATATTCCCTATCACAATTTTACTCTAGCAATAGGGATATCTTCTTTATTTGGAATTATGTTTTACTTAATCCTTTATCTTCCTATTACTTCTATATTTAAACACAACTTCATAATAGCAATTGTTATTTTACTACTAACTTTTATTTTTAGTTCTTATATAAGTTATATAGTCTTAAATACTAATCAAGTAAAATATAGCAATTTAATTGGTTTCTTACTTATTTTTATTAACATAATTATTTTTGCTATATTTACGTATAATCCTCCTAAAAATTATTTATTCTATGATACTCAAACTAAAAGTTATGGAATGCCAAAATAAAAACTTTCCTAATTATTAGGAGAACTTGGTTTTGGAGAATATCTTTTTATCATTTTTTGCATTTTCATAGTTGTTTCTTGAACTTCATTTTTTTCAAATTTAGCACTAGGGTTAAATTCACATACTTCAACTCCTGCTGCTTCTAACATCATTTTACTTATTTCAACTTCTTCTTGATATGAATACATTCTAAGCCACACAACCTTTTTTATACCAATTTGAATTATAGTTTTAACACATTCCCCACAAGGAAATAAGGTAACATAAAGAGTACTACCTTGTAAATCTTTTAAAGACCCGCGATAATTATAAACTGCATTTCGCTCAGCATGAATAACCCAAGAATTTTTTATTTTACTTAATTCGCCAGTTTGTTCACCTGTTGAGTTCCAATAAACAACATCATCACTCATATTTCTAGTTAAACCATTATATCCTGTAGAAAGAACACGATTATCTTTTACAATGCAAGCACCTACTATTGTTGAAGGGTCTTTACTTCTTCCAGCCATCAACATAGCAACACCCATAAAACTTTCGTCCCAACTTAAGTATTCTTCTCTTTTTCCTGGCATAAACAAAACCTCCCTATTTGTTACATTTATTATACCTTATATACTATCTTTTTTAAATAAAATTTTATTCTAAAACCTCGTTTTTCATTAACTTAGCATGCACCACTTGTCTTTTTGTTGTCCCAGTAGTTCCATAACAAGTAGACAAAGTAAGGATTTTATCACTAGTATTTACTTCAACATCAAATTTTTTCTTACTACGACTTTTCATTGTTTTTATAAAACTAGTAAATGCTTTATCGCTATCAAAAGAAGTTGTAATATAATACTCTTCTTTTTCAATTATATAGTAACTAAATATCTCATAAGTTAAAGTCTTATTATCCGTATTAATTATTTCAATAAAGCGTTTACTATCATCATCAAAATAACCTTTTTTTAGCATTTCTCTTAAAGAACCAAACATTGTATTATCATAAAGAGCATGACCAAAAATAACAACATTTCTATCATCAAAACCTTTATTTCGATAATCCATAAAAATAGTTCCTGATTGATTACTCTTTCTAGTAAAAGTCCTTAATAAATAATAATCATTATCAATTGTATGAACGATTGGATAATTAATTTTTTCATCATTATACCTTATCCACCCAATGACATCTTTATTAACTTCCTTTAATTTATCAAAATCAATTGTTACAACTTTGTTATTATCCTCATCAACTTCTACTTTAACATATTCTTCGACTAATTCTTCCACTTCAGTTTTACTTTCATGCATATCTTTATAAAAACTTACTATTTTAAAAGTAGAAAAAAGAAAGACTACTATTAAAATAATTATTATAACATTTCGCACCTTTAATCTTTTTAACTTCTCTTTCATAGTACAGCCAACTTTCTAACAATTAGTATAAAATATCTTAAAAGAAAAGTAAATCCGTTTTAAATTTCAACATTAATATTCAATCTCTTTTAACAAACTTTTCTTTAGAATTCTTTCACCATTTTTAGCACCTGTTCCTAAAGCCGATATTTCTACATAAGTTTCATTTTCCAACCAATCAAGATAATTTCTTAAATATTTATTAAAATGATAATCTTCAAAGTTACCTACCTCACCCATATATTCTCTATCCAAATGCTCGAAAAAATTTAAATAAAGATTTGATGGTGTATTAATTCGAATATTATTTTTTAACTTAGCAATATATAAATCAAATACCCTTCGTTCCATTTTGGTAACTGTAGTTTGTTCCGATAAATCAAATATTGTATTTTCTAAATAATCTTTTAAAATTATAGGTAACTCTAAAAATTTAGTAACATATTCACTTAATCCTCTTACTTTATAAACTAATCTTTCCAGTTCTAATATTTGTAATAAATTTAAATCATTAATTTTTACCCTTCTAAAATCTTTTCCAAATAATTGTTTTAAATATATTTCGGGACATTTTTTAAGTAACTCTTTTACATATTTTAAATTAATATTATAAGGAAGGCACTCAACATCCCCATTAAAAGGATAACTTCCATACATTGAGGCTAGATTAATTTGCGTCCAAGTAAGTTCTTCTCCTCTACCATAAGTACCTGTATAAATATAATCACCATTGTTAGTAATATTACTAATTCTAATTGGAAATGGTCTTATGACCATTATAGTTTCTAGTAAACATTCCGAAGAAATACCCGAATCAGCAAATAATTGAGATGTAGAAACATTTCTACTAGTTACATAAGGATAATTCCCGCTATGATTTAAGTCTAAATCACAACCTTGACTTCCTTCTAATAGGATATATTCTAAGGGATTATCTAAATGTTTGTGTAATAAGTCTAACCATTCATCATTAGAACAAACAATAGCGTTTTTATATCCACTAAAAAATTCTAAATTTTCATCTCTTATAATTTTCTCTTGTAATACAGCTCCACAACCTTTAAATGTTGAACCACTTTTAACATGTTCCCTTTCATATCTTTTATGTCTTTCGCATATTTTAGGAACCATTTCATGAACATAAATTTTTCGATTACCCAATAAGTCTAAAACACTTTCATATTCTTTAATAAAAATTTCCATATCTATTGCAGAACCAGGTCCAATAAAAAGTTCTGTATGAGGATTGACTATCGATACAGGAATATTTCGAAAAACTCTTGCTTTTCCCTCTTCATCAACTAAAGTATGCCCAGCATTTGGCATACAATTAGTTACACTTGCACCAAGATTGATATTTTTATCAGTTGCTATTTCTCCAATTACTTTGGCTTTACCACAACTTCCTGCTGCTCCATCAATTACAGATACAACATTTCTTATCATACCTACCCCCCAAAAAAAATTATTTTAAATTATCGTTTATTACACCATTTATTAAATTCAAATCAGATGGTATAATCCAAGGAATATTGCCTTTTCTAAATAATGCTAAAGGAATAATCGCTCCACTTCTAGCCCCATCCATCCATTTAGGATTTCCTGGCATTAATTTATATAATTCATCCATTGTAATCTCATTAAATACTTTCTCTGTACCTTCAACATAATCATCAAAACTAACCATATATTTATGAATGCCATCGTCAAATAAAGTATTAGGAACTAAGTTAAAATCGGTTAATAACTCAAAGCGTTCCTCACCACCAGTAAATATTGCACAATCATAATCTTGGTCTAAAGATAAATCTTTTAATCTATCTAAAACAAAATCTTCCATAACACTAACTGATACTCCACTAATACTTTCATTAACATTATCAAAATTATTTAATAAATCAGCTACCCCAATTTTTAAATTCACTGTATCAATAATATCTTTCCCTTTAAAAGTAACTAACTCAGTTGTCTTTCCACCCATATTTATAATTAATACTTTTTTATCTTGATAATCATTTTGTAATGCTTTTCCTAAATAATAATTTTCAATTCCATGACTTATAATATTAAAATATAAATCAAATTTATCATTAAATAATTTAACTAATTCAGTCTTTTTCTCTTGCACTAATTCTCTAAAAATACCAGTAACATAAATAAATGTATTTTCATATTTTAAATCATATTTTTCTTTTAAGTTAGTAAAATAAGTACATAACTCATTTAAGTTTGCCTCACTTATCCCCTTTTCCTTATCAAAATCATTTTTAAAATAAATCGAGTTTTCTTCTAGTAATTTTAATTCACTTGTATAACCATAAACTTTAATTGTTGATGAACCTAAATCAATGTAATACTGCATAATATCCTTCTTTCTAAATTAATTATAATATAAAAAAGTTCAAATGTTAAATATTTTGAACTTCTATTCTACATCCTTTAATAAATCAGCAAAACTTTTATATCTTTTAGCTTCAACTTTTCCATCTATTATATCTTCACTTTCTTATTAAGCAGAAAGTAATTTATCATTAATGGCAAAAGGTAAACTTTGTTCATATTCATATTGTTTCAAAAGCATCATAATTATATGAGTATTATCTATTTCTTTTTCTAAATCATTATTAATTTCAATGATTTTATAAGTTTTATTAGTCATTTTAAACATCACTATTCTTCTTAATCTATTATTTGTTTCCTTTTCGAAATAACACTATTTAAAACAATAAACAAAATACTAAACAATACTAACATACCCATATTAATTAAAATCGGTTTTAAAGAATCACTATTAAATACTTCTAAATACTTCACTATTTCATTAGTATTGATAAACCAATAACTTGGTAAAAAATGAGCTATTTTAATAATAAAGCTTGGTAAATATTCGACAGATACAAAAGCCCCACATAAGAAACTAGAACCCAAAGCAACAACATTAACAATACCATTAATAGCATCTTTATTATTAACTATCGTACTAATTAATAAAGCTAAAGTTACAGACATAATAGTAAACAGTAGAGAATTAACTAAATAGATTATTCCCCCATTTGTAAACATAACATTACCACATAAAATAATACTCATAATGACATAAATTAACCATAAAGTAAAAGCAAATAAAAGATTAGATAAAAGTAAAATACGATTATGTTTTTGATAATTCATACTACTGATAATTATTCTCTTTCGAACATTTCTGCTATTAAAAGAAGATATAATCAAACAAATAACATAAATAACTCCAGCTAACATACTATAAGATAAAAAGTTATAAAAGAAAGTTGCTTTGGATAAGGATGTTACATCTACTTTGCTATCTAATTCAACACTTACTTCTGTTTCTAAAGCTTCATTTATTTCTCTTATTAACTCTTCTTCATCTTGATAAATTCCTTGTAAGGTATTAGCTACTTTTAAATATCTATCAAGCAGCATTTCTTCAAAACTAGCTTGTGCATCCGTAGTACTTTTAACTTCTAACTTTGGATTCTTACCATTTAAGAAATCACTACGATAATTTTTAGGTATATAAACAATATAGTTAACATCACGATAGAATAAGGCATCATCTAATTCATTTTCATCTAATTCTATAAAATTACTATTATCCTTAATATAGTTGACTAAATTTTCTGTTATTCCCTCTTCTGTATCATTATTAACGATATAAACATCGGGTTTAGCTGCTACAAAAGAAATACTTTTATCATTAGTTTGGAAGTTAAAAGCTCCAAAGCAAATCAAGATTATTGTATATAAAATAATTGGTGACTTATTTTTGTTTAAAACCTTAAAAAAAGCTTTAAATACTGTCATATTTTTCCCTCCTTAAACTAATGAATGCAGCGAGAATCATTAAAAATGCAAAGATTAGTAAACTAGCTATATTAAAATAGAAACGATTAAATGTGTCATAATAATATAATGAATAAAAGCCATCTGTTATCATATTTGCTGGATTTAATTTATTAACTATTGGAACATTCTTATCTACCATATATTTCATTGTAATTCCCATCATCCCTGATAAGAAACAACCTAACATTGTAAAAGATAGAACTAAACCGATTTTCGTATTTTCTTTAGTTTTAAAGACTGCTCCTAACATTAAACCAAGTGATAAGCCAGCTAAAGAGCCTGCAACACTTAATAAAATTACTTCGAAAATATGAGGACCATAATCTACTTTTAAAACGAAAATGGTGAATATTAGAAGTAAAAATAAACCAACAAGTTGCACAATATAGCTAGCAAATAAACTACTTAAGACAATTTTAAATTTTGACAAAGCACTTACAGCAACTCTTTTTCCAACATTGCTCATATTAGCTAAACATTTATTAATTGCTGTCATTCCTAGGATTCCTCCATATAAACAAGTCATAGCAATTAGGGTATAAAATTCAATCATCGTATAACTTAAGTTAGTAGTACTTATATCTTCAATATTAGCTTCACTTTCATTATACAATTTAATTGCATCTTGATAGATATTTTCATAATGGGTAAATTCTAAAGTACTATTTGTTACAATATCGTTAACGATTTTCTTTGTTGTATCAATCTCCTCTAAGACATACTTAAAAATAGTTTGCTTAACCCCATTTTCTTTGACAATAATTTTGTTTTCGGAATCAGTTACTAAAAGATATCCACTAATTTCGTTATTTTGAAGCATCGTAGAAGCATGTTCTAAAGAAACATAAGAAATATTAAAAAGCTTATTATTTCCTTTACTTAGTTCATCAAAAGTAGCCACTAAATCTTGCTTATTCTTAAATTCTTCATTATCAACAATAGCGATATCAATAACATCCAACTTCTCATTTTTTTCGATATCACGAAAAGCCATATAAAAGAAAGTTCCTAAAATTAAAGGAAAAGCAAAAGTCCAAAAAATTAAAGCTCTACTACGAAAAAGTATTTTTAAAGAGTACCAAAAATTATGCCTAAACATTAGTCTCGTAACTCCTTACCTGTAAGTTCTAAGAAAACATCATTTAATGTTGGTCTTTCAGAAAATATTTTATTATAAACAACTTTTTCATCTTTTAAAAAATCAATTAATTCTACTAAGTTATTTTTTCCTTTTTTATATGTTACTATTAAAACGTTATTAGTAAACTCCACTTCATCGACAGTTTTAAATTCTTTTATTTTTGTAATTGTGCTTTCTTTTAAGTTTTCAACTTCAACAGTTACTTTTTCTTCAATATTGGCAAGACTCTTTAATTCATCACTTGTTCCACTTGCTAGAATTTTCCCCTTATCTAAAATAATTATTCGGTCACAAAGTATTTCTACTTCTTCCATGTAGTGAGTAGTATACACAATAGTTGCCCCATTATCTCTTAGTTTCTTTATGCCATCTAAAATATTATTTCTACTTTGGGGGTCCACTGCAACTGTTGGTTCATCTAAAAAAATTAGTTTTGGCTTATGAGCTATTCCACAAGCTATATTAAGTCTTCGAAGTAGACCTCCAGATAATTGCTTAGGATAAAAAGTAACAAATTCTTGTAATCCAACTAAGTTAATCGCATCATCAACATATGTTTTTCTTTTCTCTTTATCTTTAATATATAGCCCACAAAAGTAATCAATATTTTCATAAACTGTTAGTTCTTCAAAAACTGCCACTTCTTGGAAGATTACTCCAATATCTTTTTTAATATCATAACTATCAGGTTTAATAGTTTTGCCAAAAATTTTAATATCTCCTTTATTAAAACTAATTAGAGATAAAATACAATTTATAGTTGTACTTTTCCCACTTCCATTGGGTCCTAAAAGTCCTAAGATTTCTCCTTCATAAACTTCTAGAGATAAATCATCAACTGCTGTTAGTTTCTTATAAGCTTTTGTTAAATTTTTTACTTCAATTATTTTTTTCATAAAACTCCTTCTTTCTCTATTGCAAGTAAAGCTTCAAACTCACTTGTTAGTAACTCATTTATTTCTTCATCAGTAAATGTACATTTACTTGCCACTAGCGTAGCTAGTCCGTGGGTAAAAATCCACATTTTCAAATGAAAAGATGGGATTTCCCGCTGTTCTAACCCAGTAGCATTTTCAATTAAATTTTTTATCTTAATATAATAATTATTTCTATCTGTAAATAATTCATCTTCAATTTGATAATTATTATTTTCTAAAAATATCAACTTAAATATATTAGGTTCTGCTTTAGCAAACTTAATATAGTTAAGTCCAACTTGTTTATATTTTGAAATACTACTATCTTCTACTCTTGTAATTCTTTCATAAAACAATTCACAAATCTTAGAAAAAACGACTCTTTTTAATTCTTCCATATTTTTAAAATTACTAAATATTGGTTGGACAGAACAACCTAGTTCTTTTGCTAATCTTCTAGCATTTATACTGTTAAAGTTTTCGCATCTTGCAATATTTAATGCTTTATTAATTATATCTTCTTTAGATATTTTAGCTATTGGTGGCATAACTCCTCCTTTATATAACACTTGATGTATAACATCAGTTATAATATAACATTAAATACCTTTTTTATCAACCAAAACATTTACAATAATTTATTATTATAAATATATTTTTTAACATTCTATTATAATCACATGTAATAAAGTGTTATAATCTTAACTAGATAAATAAAGAAAGTAGGATAAATATGGCTGATATTCAAATGATAAAACCAAATAGAGATTTAGCAATTAAATTAGATTACTTAATTTGTAAAAAAATAAAGTGGACTGGAAACAAGGATATAATAGAAGGTGCATATTAACAGGTGAAGAGCCAATTTTACAAGGAGATAAAACAGACCAAGAATATTACGGATTAATTAATGGACCCAAATTTCAATATTATTTATTGGAAGGAGATAATGTTATTGGAAGAGCTACCTTATCAAAAAGAGGCGACAATTTTGTAGATATCCAATATGTATTAATTGAAGAAGAATTTAAAAATAAAGGATATGGAACTAGATTTGTTCAAATGCTAGAAGATGAAATTATGAAAGATGAACAAGTAACAGGAATTATTATTGAAGATGCAAGTTATTTAGGACAAACAACAAAAATTGCAACTAAATTAGGTTATGAGTTAAATGAGCATGGTCAATTTATAAAATATCGACCTAATAAAGATAAAAATGTATCCTTGTAGTCCATTAAATAAAAAATTTTTAAACAAATTTTAAATAATTAGTAATGATTATTTTTTTCTTGAAAAAATCTCAAAATAATTTATAATAATAACTCAAGTTAAGAGGTGTTTATTTTGAAGAACAAGAAAAATATTATATTAATTGCTACTATTCTATTAGTTGTTAATTTAAGTGTATTCTTAATTTCTAAGACTTATAGTTTTGAAGAAGAATATACATTAATGACAGATATTGATTATAATGAAACTTTAGAAAGTTTTGATAATCCCGAAAGAGGTTTTTATGAACCAATTGGATACTCTTTAAAAGTAGCAGATAACGAAGTTAAAGACCTAAATTATAATTTAATTCATTTAAGAGTTGATTTAAGTGCATTTACAAAAGCTAACAATGGTGTAGAAGATTTAGAACTATCAGAAGATGCACTAAATGCTTTAGATAAAACTTTTAAAAATATTAAGAAAAATAAAGGTAGTGTTATAATTCGCTTTGCCTATGATGGATTTAATGGAACAAAAGATTTAGAACCAGAACTTAATATGATACTTACTCATATTAAACAATTAAAACAAGTATTTTATAGTAATAAAGATGTTATTTCTTATGTTGAATTAGGTTTCTTTGGTCCTTGGGGAGAAATGCATTCTAGTAGTATTTGTACTTTAGAAAATGTTAGTCTTGCTCTTGATAGCATGTTAGAAAGTGTTCCAGAAAATATTACGATTGGAGTTCGAACACCTGCTTACTATGTTCACTTTGCAGGAATTGATAGAAATACTTTAAATGAAATTATTACAACATCTGATTCTAGCTATTATCGTATCGGATTATATAATGATGGTTATTTAGGTTCCGAAAGTGATTTAGGGACATTTCAAAATCGTGATATCGAAACAAAATGGTTAAGTAATCAAGCAACTCATACTTTCTATGGTGGCGAAGTAGTAGCAAATTTTGCTACTGGAACTCCACTAAACACAATAGATTATATTTCTAAAGAAGGCTTTATTACTCATACAACTTACTTAAATTTAAGATGGAATAATACTGTAATTGATAACTGGAAAAATGCTTTATATGATGGCGAAGATATATTATATAAAGGAGAAAGTGGATTTAACTATATTAATAATCATTTAGGATATCGCTTTGTTTTAAAGGAATCTAAGTTGACTACAAATATAAAACAAAATGACCCTTTACTTATTAAATTACAAATAGAAAATGTTGGCTTTGCCAATTTAATTAATAAGAAAAAAGTAACTCTTGTTTTACAAAATGATAATAATACTTATGAAATAAATACTAATATAAATCCAACAAAATGGTTATCTAAAAGCATTTCAAGTATTCCTATAGTAATAGCTAATTTACCTGAAAATATAGAAATTGGAGAGTATAAAGTATATTTAAGAATATCTTGTTATGGTCACTTACAAACTGATAACAACTACCAAGCTATTCGATTTGCTAACAATAATATTTATAATGAAGATATTGGTGCTAACTACATTGGACATGTTACAATAACTGAAAAAGTGGATGAACCAACGATTGAAGAGCCAGTTACACCTACACCTCCTATAGAAACTCCCCCTATAAATGAACCAGTTAAAGAAGAGATACCAGCAAATAACACAAATATCACTGAACCAATTGTGGAAGAAAAGAAAGTAGATAAACCTCTTAATTCTAATAAAGTGATAAATAAACCTGTTAATAAAAATGAGGTTATTAACAACAATGAAATTAGTTATGAAAAACCTACCCAAAACGAAGAAGAATATATTATAGAAGAAATTCCTAATAACTATGAAAAAGATAAAACAACAAAGGAAGTAAAGAAAGAATCAGAGAAAAATAATTTCATTTCTAAAAGAAATCTCATCTTTGGGGGAATCACGTTATTCTTATTACTTCTAATAATTTATATTGATATTAAATATTAAAAACTGATAAAATTACTTATCAGTTTTGCTTTTTGTTTTAGCAGTTTTCTTTTCTTTTTTTAATAAATCTCTTATTTCTTCTAATAATATAACTTGTTCATCTTTTGGTTGTGTTTCTTCTTTCTTTTTTTCTTCCTTATGAGTTACTGTATTAACAATTTTAACGATAACAAATATAGAGAAAGCAACGATTAAAAAATCAATAACATTTTGAATAAACATACCATAATTAATAGTTGCGTCCCCTATCTCAATTGATAAACTAGAAAAATCATGTCCTCCAATAATTACACCAATTATAGGCATTAAGATATCATTAACAATTGATGTAACAATTTTACCAAAAGCTGTACCAATAATCACACCAACTGCCATATCAAAAACATTTCCTCTTGAAATAAATTCTTTAAAATCGTTAATAAAACTTTTGCCTTGTTTTAATAAATCTTTTTCCATTACAAATCACCTATAATCATTATAATATATCTTCGCTCTCTTCATCAAGTCTAAGACAAAGCTCCATTATGTTACCTTTCTTATTCTTCTCTTTCTTCTTATCATCCCCGGGAATTACTATTTTCTTATAATTCTTTGTATCATAATTAATAAAAATTGCTTTTAAATACTTTTCCATCATTTCAATAGTTTTCTCTTTGGAAAAAGTATTTACACCATAAGGAATTTTACTATCTTCAAAATATTTTAGCTCTGAACCTTCTGGTAAATAATAATTTTCCTCTATTCCATCATATAATTTTTCTTTATTAAAGCTAAGAGGATAAGAAAATACGTTATATTTATTACCTTCTTTATAACATCTAAAATAAGGTCCAACATATATTACATCATATCCTTCTAGTTGTCTTCTACAGTAATCTTTTACTGTTAAAGTAGAAGAATAAACGCTTTTTGTATGAGTGTCAAAGTCACTATCAAATTCCCCAATACAAACAAAATTATCTTTAATAAAAGCATAATGTTTAAAGTCAAATGATCCTGTTAAATTTCCAATATCAACAGAATTTTCTTCTTCATTATAAATAGAGCATTCTAAAGCCTTTGATAAAAAATAATCATTGCCTTCATAAAATGTAACACCATCTATTTCATAAACATTACTATAATTTTGTTCTTCCTTTTTACTTCCACAACCACTAGTTAATGATAGTAAAATTAAAGATAAAAATATGGTAAGTTTCTGCTTCATAAATACCACCTAGAAGCTTATAATAGCACATAATAAGCTTCTATTAAAGTATAAAATAATCAAAAATACATATAATTTCTAAAAAGGTGATAAAATGCCCAAAATTAAAAATATTTTTTATCTTTTCTTACCAATAGTCTTAGGTTCAATAGTTGGTTTTGTAATATCAGGTAGTATTGATTATAGTAATCTAAATAAGCCATTTCTTGCTCCTCCTAAAATTCTTTTTCCTATAGCTTGGAGTATTATCTACCTATTACTAGGAATATCTTACTTTCTATTTAAAAAAGTTTCACCAAACAATAAAAAAGTAGACATCATCTACTACGTTGCATTAACAATTAATCTACTTTGGTCTTTAATATTCTTCTTACTAAAATGGCGTTTTGTTTCCATATTATGGATAATTTTACTAGATATATTTGTAATCTATTTAGTTTATCTATTCTTTAAAGAATCAAAAATAACTTTTTACTTAAATATACCCTATATTTTATGGCTTATACTTGCAACTTACTTAACAATAGGTATCTATATCTTAAATTAAACCTAAAATATTAATTATTAAACCACTTAAAGCCCCGATTAAATAAAGTATTATTAAAATAGTAATATTTTCTTTTAAGTTTTTATTTACTTTGAATAAAATTAGAAAAGATACTCCACTTCCCGTTAACAAACCTCCAATTAAAGAACCAAATTTAATAGTACCATTTATAAATAATTCTGTAATTATAACACTTGAAGCACAATTAGGTATTAAACCTAATAAACTAGTCAAGAAAGAACCATAAATACTATTTCCCATTAAAAGATTAGCAATATTTTCTTCTCCTAAAAAATGAATTGATGTATTTAAGACAAACTCTACTATTAAGATAAAGAAGGCTATATTCAAAGTATGATGGACAGCACTTTTCAAAAGGCTTTCTTCACAATGGCAATGTTCTTCTTCACAAAAACTTTTAATTTTCTCTTGATTATTATTTCTTTTCTTAAAAACTAAATCAATAATATAGCCACATATAAAAGCAATTACTATTTTAATAATTAAGACATAAATAATAAAACTTATTGCTACTTTATTAGATATTAAAATAGCTAACATTTCATCTGATGTTGATAAGTAAATAGAAATTAATGTCCCTATTGAAATTATTTTTGTAGCAAATAGATTAGTTGCAGCAACACCAAAACCGCATTGTGGTAAAGCGCCTAAAAAACCGCCTATTATAGGGCCAAATCTGCCTGCTTTTTTGATAGCTTTATTAGATTTTTTACTTAACTTATGTTCCATATATTCCATTAAAAGAAAGACAATAAATAAAAAAGGTAATAGTTTTAAAACATCGATTAAAGTATCTAAGATAATATCTAACATAAGTATCCTTCTTTCGCATTTAGATTATATCTAAATAACTAGAAAAAAGCAAATTTCTAATTTACAATATTTTTCCTTCTTTATAACATTCATAAAGATATGAGGGATTCTCATAATAAAGACTACTATCATAATTATCTAATTTTAAGATAATAAAAGAAGTTAAAACCTCTACTAAAGAAGTTATGTAATCTTCATCTTTACTATTCATAACAATAAGTCTTTGATATATTTTTCCCATGTCCCAAAAAGTAGGTATTTTATGTTGATAATAATCATTTGAATAATTTCCTATAGAAATATGATATTTATCTATTATTTCATCACTTATTTTTTCTATTGGTTCTGTATGTAAAACACTAGCTAAAGAATAAATTTTTGTTAAGTTTTCTTTCCCAATTGCTATAACAATATCTTTTTTAGTATTTTTTGTGATTCGTGAAATATATTCTATTAAACTGCACAAATAGAACAAATCATTTTTAGATTGTGACATCTCAATCTAGCTCCTTTTCTTCAATAAAAGTTAAAGTTTCTAGTGCATCTTGTGTACAGAAAGCAATTTGATGAGTTGGATGTTTAAATTTAGCAAGTTCCCAAAAAGCTTCTCTTGTTATATTTCCTTCTATCAAATCGGAAATATAATTATAAACTTGGTCATCAGCCATTGCTCCTATTACGATATCATAGTTATGTTTTTTTCCATTGCGACAATTTATAATAAAATCTAGCCATTCTTCACTCATCACACTAAATTCTTTAATCCTTAATTTAGAATTTTCATTATATTCATATATATTTAATATTGGTGTTTCATATTTTTTAGCCCATTTTATTGCTTGTTCATCAAGTATTGTACAATAAAATCCAGTTCCAAAATCTTTAAAATATTTTCCTTCTATTATTTTGGGTTTGATAACTTTTAAATAACTTCCATGATACACTATCTGTTTTGACATAAACATCCCTCCAATAAAATTATAGCACACAAAGAGATATTAACAAATCTTTTATAAAAGCTCTTTTATCCCAACTGATAGGCAGTTTTTGCTGATTTTCCATCACCAGATACTATAGAAATATCAGCTTTTAAAGTTAAAACAGGACGAATGTTTTCATCAGGAACTCCCATATTATAAATGGCCCCAGATCCATATAACCACTGGGAACAAACATCATAACTCATATTGGTAGCCCCTCCAACACCCCTAACATAATACAATTTAGCAAATACTAGACGAGATGCTATCCAATATCCTGACTTAGTTTCACTAGGAGTTTTACTTTCAAGAGAGCCCAAAATTCTTCGTATAGACTCTACATCTTTTTCATATCCTGTATCACTTGGACATGTAGTCGTAGACAATGTACCTGTACAAGTTTCTTTTTGATCAGTATACCCTAAATATCTTGTACTACTTACATATTTTGCATTTGTATATTGAGATGCAACTATGTTAAGTGTTCCAATAAATTTCATATAGCCATCTTTTCCATCAAATTTTACTTTCTTACTTGATACATACTCTGATACAACATCTACTGTTCCATCTGAATTTTTACTTATTACTCGCCATAAATTTAATTCACTTGGATTAATCGTTTGATCAGTAGTATATCCTGTTAAATCTTTTGATATTGTATAATTTGTACTTGTTGGAGTCATACTGATATAATCTCCTAATTGAACATTTTTAATTACTGCTTCTCGACACAAATTTCCTTCTAAACACTTCCCAATATTTTCTGATTTATTATATAATTCATCTAATGAGTCTTTAACATTTGTAACTTCTGTTTTGTCACTACTATATGTTATATCTTTACTATTAAAAATTGTTGCTGCTCCCACTGTTGTACTTATTCCTATTATAAAGGTTATTAATAAAGCCACTATTGACTTTGCGCTCTTTTTCATATTAACTACCAAGCCTTTCATATAAATCAGTTAAAGCTTGTTCAACCGTTGTCACATTTTCGTTATGTGTTGTTACATAACTTATTTCAGCTGCTCTTGGCCATCTTACTTTAACATTAATAAAAGTTACTTCTGTTTCTTCTTTATACTCTGCATAAGTCTTTCCTACTAATACTATTCCTATGATTAATAAGCCACAAAATATTTTTGCACTTATATTTATTTTGTTTTCTAATGTTCTAAATTTTTTTAATCTTTTCATGATATCACTCCTACTATTATTAATATCATTATACCATAATTGTCATCATTGTGGGACAAAATTTTTAAATAATAAGTTCTTTGAGAAAATATATTAAGGTGAATGTTATGAATTTAGAGAGATTACGAGAAATTAGAGAAACATTAGACTTGACACAAAGAGAAATGGCAGAAAAGTTAAAAGTATCTAAATCAACTTACGGAAGATGGGAAACAGGAGAAAAAATTATTCCTTTAAAACATCTAGTCAATTTATGTAATTTAACCAATATAACTCTAGATTATTCATTAGGATTTTCTAATGAAAAGAAAAAAACTGTTAAAATAGTTTTTGACATGAATAGTGTCGCAACAAAAATTAAAGAAATTAGGAAAAAAAATAATTTAACTCAAGAACAATTAGCAAACGAAATAAATGTTGCAAGAACTGTTATCTCTAATTATGAGCACAATAGATTTCCTATCCAAACAGCATTTGTTATCGATATTTGCCGTAAATATAACATTTCTGCTGATTGGCTACTATCTTATAATTAATAAAAATTGTAGACTTCTCTATAATTTTAACTCACTCCCAAGATATTTTTAATTTCTTTTATAGTTAACTTGGTACTTTTTGCTATAACTTTTATATCTACATTATTTGCATACAAAGATTTTATCATAGTTATAGTATTTTGTTTTTCCTTTTTAACACCTTGTTCATTTGTTCCTAAATCATAGTCTTCAAGCTTCTCTTGCATAGCATAGGCAAGCATTCATTAAGCACTTCCTAACATACTTATTACCATGATACCAAAGTGTTTTAAATTCTATATCAAGAGTTAAATCAAAAGGTAAGTTTGATTGCATTATTTTTCCTCCTACCCCCTTATACTTACACTGTGAAAGGCGAATTTCCTCTTTATTTCTTTAATTTTTTTAATAGAATCTTACAATAAATAGATTATTGCATACAAAAAAAACATTATTGAAAGTAATTTTAAATAATATTATATCTTGAGTAACAACACAGCAAAGTTAAAATAAATAATTAAAGAACATGCATCAATTATCGTCGTTATAAAAGGGCTTGCCATAACAGCAGGGTCAAAACCTAAACGTTTCGCAACTATTGGAAGTAAAGCCCCAATAAGTTTCGCAATTACAACAGTAACTATTAAAGTTAAACAAATCACTAAAGCAATAGTAGTTCCTACCCCATCAATTAATATTAACTTAATAAAATTAGCCATAGCTAGAGTAAGACCAATTAAAACACCTACTCGAAATTCTTTCCAAATTATTTTAAAAATATCCTTATACTTAATCTCATTTAAAGAAAGACCACGAATAATCGTAACAGACACTTGTCCTCCAGCATTACCTCCTGTGTCCATAAACATTGGAATATAAGCAGTTAAGACAACGTACGTTGCTAAAGCCGTCTCGTAACTAGCTATAATCTTACCTGTAAATGTTGCTGATATCATTAAAAGTAATAACCAAGGTATTCTTTTTTTCCATGTTTCAAAAACTCCTGTTTTCATATAAGGTTTGTCAGTACTAATAATACCAGCCATTTTCTCAATGTCTTCTGTTGTTTCTTCTTCAATTATATCCACAATGTCATCAATGGTAATAATTCCAACTAATCTTTTTTCTTTATCAACAACTGGCATCACAGTTAAATCATACTTTTTAAATTTATATGCTACTTCTTCTTGATCATCAAGTGTATTTAAGTAAATAACATCTTTCTCCATTATATCTTTAATTAAAGTTTCAGAATTAGCAAATAATAATTGCTTTAAAGAAACAAGACCAAGAAGAGTTCTTTTATTATCTAAAACAAAACAATAGTTTATTGTTTCCACGTCTACTTCTAATTTTCTTAACTTCCTTATTGCCTCTTTAACTGTAATATTTTCTTTAAAATCGACAACTTCCACAGTCATTATACTTCCTGCCGAATCTTGCGGATACATTAAAAGATTATTAATACTTTTTCTTGTTTCAGCATTTGTCTTCGATAATACTCTACTAACAACATTAGCAGGCATTTCCTCCATTAAGTCAGCAGCATCATCAGAATACATTTTATCAACAATACTTGCTGCTTCTTTAGTCGATAAAGAATTAATAATAGTTTGTTCTTTATCAACTTCTAACTCACTAAAAACTGAGGCTGCTAAATCTTTTGAAAGAAGACGAAATATTTTAATTAAATTCTCATCTGTTACTTCTTCTAGAATTTCTGCTATATCAGCTTCATCTAAAGTACTCAAGTGCTCTTTCACTAAAGAATATTTTTTGCTTTCTATTAATTCAAATATATCTTTATGCATAAATACCACACTCACTTTATTTAATTATATACATTTTAATTCTAAAATGCGAGCTTTTTACAAATTTTTCATCATCAATATGTTATAATTATCATTAGGTGATAGTATGCAATTTGTAAAAAACTTATCGAAAAAAGAATATCAAGAATTTTGGGAAAGTACTTTAAATAATCATTTTATGCAATCTTACGAATGGGGTGTTGCACAAAGCAAAACAAGAGGATATGAAAATATCTATGTTGGTTTAAAAGATGATAGTAATAAGTTAGTAGCAGCAACTCTTCTTTTAAAGAAAAAAACACCTTTTAAAATGTGTTATTTCTATGCTCCAAGAGGTTTTACAATGGACTTTTCCAATAATAAAGTATTAGAAGAATTCACAAAAGGACTTAAAAACTTCTTAAAAGAAGAAAATGCTATTTATTTAAAACTTGACCCACCACTTTATTATCATGAAATTAATATTGATGGAACAATAAAAGAAAATGGAAAAAATAACTATCAGATATTTAATAATTTTTTGAATTTAGGATATATTCATAAAGGATTTAATAAATTGTATGAAAGAAATCAACCAAGATATACTTTTAGAACTTATTTTAATAAATATAAAGATTTAGAAGAAATAAAAAGTAAAATGAGCTCTTCTTTTACAAAGACTTTAAAAAGAAGTTATAATTATGATATAAAAATATCTTTAAGTGATGATATTACTAAATTCTATGAACTTATTAAAATTGTCTCTAATAAAGATAACTTTCATGAATATAGCAAAAATTACTATCAAAATATTTTTGATGAGTTAAAAAAAGAAAACTATATTAAAGTATTTAATGCGGTGGTAAATCCAGCTAAAATTATAACTAAGTTGGAAACGGAACTTGAAAAAGAAAAGAAAGATAACCGAAAAGAAAAAATCAAAAAAGATATTGAATACTTTAAGAAAATCAATAAAGTTGAAGACATAGTTATTGGTAGTTTAATTTGTACTTATTCTAAAACTGGAGCTTGGTCTTTATATATTGGAAATGATGATACTGCTTTGTATACGGGAGCAGTTAATAGGTTGTATTACGAATTTATAGCTGATGCATATGAAAATAAATATGAGTATTTTGACTTATTTGGAGTTGTAGGAGACCCTGAAACGAAGTACAAAAACCTAGCTGGTATTTATGAATATAAGAAAAAATTTGGGGGCGATTATATTGAATTTATTGGTGAATTTGATTTAGTTAACAAAAAAATTTGGTATTATGTATTGCCTATTCTATTAAAAATTTATCGTGGACTTAGAAAAAACTGAGTAATCAGTTTTTTTGATTTATTTTAAAAATAAACGAATAGCTTTTCCAAATTATCTTTATCGTTGGAAAAACTATGCCCTGACTTTTTTCGCAATTATTAAAATATTGCCATTAAAAATGAAAAGAACATAAATATGATTTTATAAATCAAATGTATTTATGTCAATTAAATTTGTCTCATCAAACTCAAGCTTAATAATATTAGAAGAAGCAAAATTATTATCAATAATTGCTTTATCAGAATAACTTAGAATAATATCGTAATCAAAGTTAAATCCTCTTACACACCAGGTACTTAGCAGTGCTGTAATAACTATAGGATGACTAATAATTAAAATTTTATTTCCTAATTCATTATTAAGTAATTCCTTTAAAGCTTTTTGACTTCTTTTTTTTACTTCATTTAAAGATTCACCATTAGGTAATTTAAAATCAAAGTTCTTTGCTTGTAAAATTCGTAATTCAGACACTTCCATAGGTTCTATATCTCCTATAATTCGTTCATTAAACCTATCATCAATATGGATTATTGTATTATTTTCTAAAGCTATGTATTTGGCTGTTTCTAAAGATCTAATAAAATTTGAAGAATAAATGGCATCAAAACTTTGTAATTTAGGATTCTTACTTAATCTTTCAACTTCTTTTTCTCCACCTACACTCAAAAAAGCTTTCTCATCAACTTCTTTTCTATTATCATTATCATGAATAATTATTATATCATCTTTATTATATAGTTCTCCACTAGTCATTAAATAAACTTCTGTCATTAAAAAATTACCTCAAACAATCCATAAGATACAGCAAGCATTATAAGTCCAGCTAATAATACTCCTAAAGTAACTGCTAAAACACTTTTTTTAAAATCCATTTCTAAAAAACTTGCTGCAAGAGTTCCAGTCCAAGCACCAGTTCCAGGTAGGGGAATACCAACAAACAATAATAATGCTACGTATAAGCCTTTTCCAGCTTTCGCTTCTAACTTTTGTCCACCTTTCTTACCTTTTTCCAAACACCAAGTAAAAAATTTCCCAATAAATTTTTTATCTTTGCCAAATTCTAATACTTTTCTGGCAAATAAATAAATAAATGGTACAGGTATCATATTTCCTATAATACAAATAATAAATGATGGTATTTTAGGTAATTCATATAAAACAGCATAGGGTATAGCACCTCTTAATTCTATCAAAGGCAACATACTTATTAAAAACACAATAAGATATTTTTTAATCATATATTTTACTCCTTTTATACATTATATCATTTATCTAATATTTATGCTATTTGTTATAATTTTATATTCTATAAAGTCTATTTCTCTTATCTCTAAAATAATAACAAATATATATCAGTATTAT
>CAOJBM010000012.1 GCA_948329525.1 uncultured Mycoplasmatota bacterium | reverse complement strand
CAGAAGACTTAAATTCAGAAAGGAGTAAGTAATGAAGGCAGTATTAAGTGTAGATATTGCAAAATGGGAAAGTAATAGAGGTTATCCTGATATACAAAATTTAATAATAATAAGTGAAGTATTTGGAATTAGTTTAGATGATTTAATTAAGTACGATAAAAAATTAAAAAATAAAATTATATTAGATAGTGCTTCAAAGAAGTGGCATATATTAATAGTCATATATCTTATTGCAATTATTATTTATATTGGATATTTCCATTTTTCACATAAAATTCTAATGATTGGTTTTCTACTTGCTACACTATTTATGTTAGGATTTGAATTAAGAATTTTTATAAAAGAAAAAATATGGAAGAATAAATCATAATAAAAAATTACAATTTAACTAACTCTACTAATTGTAGGTGTAAGTTAATGATTAAATGATATATTATTATTCTTGAAAGAAGGGATAATTATGAATCAAGAAAAAATAGGAAAATTTATTGCTGAATTGTGAAAAGAAAAAAGAACTTATAAGATTAAGAAAAAATGGAAGTTAAAAGCAAATTTTTGAAAGTTTGCTTTTTTTGATACTTTTTAGATACAAAAATTTTATATACTTCTAATTGTTAAAAACATGAGATTAGGAGGAGATTTATGAAAAAGAATGTTTTAACGATTTTAGGAGTAGTGGGGATTATTGCCATTTTAGGACTTATTTTTATGCCTAGAGAAAAGTTGAAGGAGATGAATATTCCATTTGTTAATAATGGAAATGGTGGGGATAGTAAAGGAGAAATGAAGTATATTAGTGATGTTTTGCCATCTGACTATAAAAATGGTTATTTTTATATAAAAGATAATGATGCAAGAGAAAATATCATGTATTTTGATTATGATACTAAAAAAGAAGTATATTTATGTAACAAACCAAATTGTAAACATGATAGTGAGTCTTGTTCTTCATATTCAGATTTTACAGAGGCTAATGAATTATTCTACTATAATGATGCTTTGTATTTTCTTAATTCATCGGCTAGTGGTGAATCAATTAGTATTACAGCAGATGGAGTAGTAACTGATACTACAGGTTCGCCATCTACAATTTATAAAATGAATTTAGATGGAACAGAAAAAGAAAAATTATTTGACTCTCCAAATGGAACAAAACTATCTATGCCTTTTGTACTAAATGGTAACATATTATATGGTTATTTAGAAAAAAGCAAAGTAGAGGAAGGTAGCGGACATGCTTTCACTACTACTGTAACAGAGAGAAAACTTGTTTCTGTTAATTTAAGTACAGGAAAATACGAAGAATTAACAAGTGGCTTACATGCATCTTTAATTGGAACTTATAATGATAAACTTGTAATAGAGGAAATAGATTATATTAAAGATCCTAATAGTTTTGGAGATAATACAAATGCTTTTAGAGATAATCTTTATAATTCAAAGATGAAAATAAAATTATATGATGCCAGCACAAAAAAAGAAGAAGTTTTATTTGAAGAAGTATTCAAAAATATTGAAGATATGCAATTTTATAAAAATGGTATATATTTTATCGGTGAAAAAAGTAAAAATTTAGAATATTTTGATTTTGCTACAAAGAAAAAAGAAGTAATTAAAGAACTTCCGCAAAGTAATATGCAATTAGGAACTATCATAGATGATAAAGTATTAGTTTATGCTTATAAAGATAGAGATGCTCATATAGGTGCTTCTTATTACGTTGATTTAAAAAATAAAGAAATGAAAGAATTTTCTTTAAAAGATAAGAATGAATGTTTAGTAGAAATTTTAGCTAGTAATGATGATTATTACTTTGTAAAAACAGAGAGTATTTTTGGGGATTTTTATACTACTTGGGCAGGTACTAAACAACAAGATATTATAGGAACTAATTATGCTTTAATTAAAAAGACAGATTATTGGACATCAAAAGCAAATTATATAAAAATGACAAATGCAAAGTAGGTGATGCTTATGTTAGAAATTAAAGATTTATGCAAAAGTTATGGTAGTAAAAAAGTTTTAAAAAATATAAGTTGTAAACTATCAAATGGTGTATATGGACTTTTGGGACCAAATGGGGCTGGGAAGTCAACACTTATGAATATCATTACAACTAATTTAAAAGCCAATTCAGGTAGTATTTTATGGGATGGCAAAGAAATAACCAAATTAGGAAATGATTATCGTAGTATTTTAGGTTATATGCCACAGGGGCAAGGTCTTTATAATGGCTTTACTGGATATATGTTTTTAAATTATATTGCTGTCTTAAAAGATATTCCTAAAAATTTGGTGAAAGATGAAATTAAAAGAGTTACTGAAGCTGTGAATCTAACAGATAATATCAATAAGAAGATAGGCACTTATTCAGGAGGAATGAAACAGAGACTTTTAATTGCAAGTGCTATTATTGGAAATCCTAAATTAATTATATTTGATGAACCAACAGCAGGGCTTGATCCAAAAGAAAGAGTTCGAGTTAAGAAAATGCTTTCCGCTCTATCTAAAGATAAAATTATAATAGTAGCAACTCATATTGTACCAGATATTGAGAACATGGCTAAAAATATTTTAGTCTTGAAAGATGGTGTATTACTTAAAGAAACTAAAGCAGATAAATTGATAGAACAGTATGCTCCAAATGGTAATTTAGAAGATGTTTATATGAGTATATTCGCTAGTGAGGATAAGGTATGAAACTAAGCAAGTTTGAAATATTAAAAATTATAACCAACAAACTCTTTATTGTAGCCTTTTTAATATTATGGGTTTTAAATCTATTATTCTTAAATTATCAAAACTATAGTGAGAGTAAAAATAAAATTCCTTATGAAGCATATAAAATATTAGAAACTGATCTGTTGGGTAAAACTCATGAGGAAAAAGGCAAATATATTAATGAACTTTATGAAAGAGCAAAGGCAATTAATATTATTTACAATATCCAAAGTAATGCCAAAAGTGAAAATCAAGCAATAAGAGATTATGCTGATTCTTTGCGTGAAGAAAACAAAGAACTTTATAATAAATATTATGAAGAATCTAAAAATCCAACATGGAAATATACAGGTAATGGTGATACAGAATGGTCTTTTTTAGAGAGTATTAAAAATGATTATGATAAAGTATCTAATTATCAAGGCTCTTTAAAAGATATATTAGAAGAAGCTGAAACTCAGCAAAGTGTTTCTATTTTTAAGACTAAAGATGAAGTATCCTTAAAAAGTATCACCAAAACAGCAGATACTTATAAAAATATGCAAAGTGTTAAAACAAACTATGAAATAGGAGAAGGCATAAAGAAAATATCTAATACTACTTTAACAGATTTTTTTGTACTGATTCTGATATTTATTATTTCAACTATATTAGTTACAGAAGAAAAGGACAAGAATCTATTTACAATTATAAAAAGTACGAAAAATGGTAATGGAAAAACACTAATGGCAAAAATAATGACATTATTTATAGGAGTTTTCTTAATTTGCTCTTTATTTTACGGAACAAATTACATATATTATTTATCTACATTAGGGTGTGGAAATATATTCGCTACAATACAAAGTGTACCATTACTTATGCTTTCTACTCTTAAAATAAATATTTTAGAATACTTATTTATTTTGTTTGGAGCAAAGGTGATTTTTGTATTTCTTCTTTCCATGATTATGTTTTATCTTTCTGTTAAATTTAACAATACAGTAGAGAATATTTTTGTCTTCTTTATCATAATTATAGTTAATTTTATAATCTTTCAAAGCATCGATCCAACATCTAGTATTAATCTTTTAAAATCATTTAATCTAGTTAGTCTTCTTAATACAAATGAGATATTTAGAATATATAACAATTTAAGGCTTTATAATATATTAGTATCAAAGACTAGCACATTACTTATTCTACAGATTATAACAATTATTCTATTTATAATATTATCTTTTATTAAGTATTTAAAGAATATGAATATTACGATAAGAGAAAATGTAATATGGGAAAAAATAAAAAAATTCAAAATACTAAAGAATATAAGATTTAAAAGTATATTCTCTTTTGAAACTTATAAATTACTATTTGTTAATAGAGGCTTGTTCATCATCATTCTTTTCACTATATTTATGGTATTTAATTTTAAAAATCAAAATTATAATCTGTCCTATAATGAAATGTTTTATAAAAATTATATGGATATTCTAAGTGGCGATCTCACACCAGAAAAAGAAACTTTGATAAAAAATACAATAGAAGAGTATGATAAGGCAGAAGTTAGTTTAGCACTTATTAATGAAAGAATAGAAAAAGGTGAAATTACTAATATAGAAGGTATGATTCTAAAAGGGCCTTATGAAGATATATTAGCAACAAGAGATATATTTAATAGAATAGAAGAAAAATATGAATATATCAAAAAAAATCCTAAAGCATCCTTCGTTTATGATACAGGCTATAATAAATTATTTAGAGTAAATAGGAACATTAACGAAAACGATATATATTTAATCATAATTACGATAATTGTTCTTACGAATCTATTTATTATGGAGTATAGAACAGGATTCATTCAGATTTTGAATACTACAAAGAATGGTCGTAAAAAAACAGCTAGAAATAAAGTAATCACATCAATACTTGCTTGTACAGTTATTTATATAATAAGTATTATTCCAGAAATATTAGGAACATTTAAAATGCATGGTTTAGCAAACCTAGGTGATTCTATTATAAGTTTAGGGGTATTTAATAGTTTGCCAGCAGGTATTTCAATTCTTTCCTATTTAATTATGTTTTATGTAGTTAGATATATTTCCTATATTTTACTTATTCTTATTGTTCTATATATTTCTCTAAAATTAAAAAATATGGTATTCGCTTTTATAACATCTATTTTTGTATTATTAATACCTATTATTATTAGTGCTTTAAAAATTGCAAAGAGTAGTGTATTCCCACTTATGAATTTATCCATAATTGGAAGCAATATTCTGGCTTGTTTCTTTGTTCCTAGCATAGTAATTATAAGCATTTTCTTGTATAATAGTATTGTTAAGAAATTGGAGTGATAATAATTGAGTAAAATATTAATTGTTGAAGATGAACAACCAATAGTTGATTTAATTTCTATGGGTTTAAAAGCGAGTGGTTATAAAGTAGATTATGCTCTTGATGGCGAGGTAGGAGCAGATCTAATAGAGAAAAATCATTATGATTTAATCTTACTTGATATAATGTTACCTAAATTTAATGGATATGAACTTTTAGAATATGCTAAGAATGAACAAATTCCTGTTATATTTATTACTGCTAAAGGTGAATTAAAGGATAGAGTAAAAGGACTTAATATGGGAGCAGATGACTATATTGTAAAACCTTTTGAAATGGAAGAACTTATCGCTCGTGTGAATTCCCTTCTAAGAAGGTTTAAAGGCACTATCAGTTTACCAAATATCAAAATCAATACAAAGACTCATGAAGTACAAAAAGAAGGTTTGAAGGTGCCTTTAACACCAAAAGAATATGATTTACTTATCTATTTAACCACTAACGCTGGTAATATACTTACAAGAGAACAAATTTTAGCAAGTGTTTGGGAGTGTGTGATGGAAGATACTAGAACAGTTGATTTGCATTTAGCAAGGCTTCGTAAAAAACTAGGTCTTGAGAATGTTATAAAAACTTTACCAAAAGTTGGTTATCTTTTTGAGGTGTAATATGAAATTCTCGTTTAAAGTTGTTATTGGAACAATGTTAATTGTTGTTGTTATGTTTTCGTTATCAGGAATTATCTTAATTCATGAAAATTTTAAAAATTCTTATGAGTTACAGATGAAGACTAATTATGATGAACACAATTTAGAAAAATATAGTATTGAATCGAATATAAATGATAATTTACTTAGTGATAGAGGTATAAATTTAGAAGAACTTAAAAACTATCTTTATACATTAACCTCCTATTTAGGCAACTCAAGAAAGCTATCCATAGTCTTAAATGATGATAGTATATGGAATAATGTTCCTTTTGAATTAAATTATAAAGAATGTGAAACAACTTGCATTAAGTCTTATGATTCCAAAAAATATAGTATTTTAAAATCAACAATATCTATCAATAAAGAAAATATTGAAATTATAAGTGTTTATGATATTTCTGGTATTTTTGAAGTAAGAAATCAGAATTTATTAAAATTTTATATTATAGATGCTAGTTTAATTGTAATATGTGGATGTTTAACAACAATATTTGCAAGACTTTTAACGAAACCAATAAAGAAATTAAATGAGACAACAAAATTAGTAGCAAATGGTAACTTAGATATTAAAATTGATATAAAAGGTAATGATGAAATAGGAGAGTTATCAAAGTCTTTTGTATCCATGATTAAATCTATCAAGAATAGGCAAAAAGAACTTGAGTTATCGGTAAAGCAAAGAGAAGATTTTATTTCTAATTTTACTCATGAATTAAAAACACCAATGACTTCAATTATGGGATACACAAAAGTATTAAAGAAAGATAAGTATAGCAAAAAGGATAAAGAAAAAGCTCTTGATTATATTTATAGTGAAACAAAAAGGTTAGAAATACTTTCTCATAAATTATTAGACTTAGCTTCTTTAAGTGAAGATAAAGTTATTCTTAGTGATATAAATACTAAAGAATTTTTTAAGGAAATAAAAGAAATAGCAATTAAAAGATTTCAAGATCTTCATTTAAGTTTAGATATAAAGGAAGAAACTATTTTAGGAGATAAAGAACTATTAACCACTTGTATTATGAATCTAATAGAAAATGGCTATAAAGCAAGTGATAAAGAGAAGAATATTAAAATTATTGGTAAGTCTTTTAAAGATAAATATAAAATTACAATTATTGATAATGGTATTGGAATAAAGAAAGAAGAAATAGATAGAATTACAGAAGATTTTTATATGATTGACAGATCAAGAAGTAAAAGAACTGGAAGTTATGGTTTAGGACTAGGAATCGTATCAAAAATTCTAACACTACATCATACTAAATTAAATTTTAAGAGTGAATTAAATAAAGGAACAAAGGTGAGTTTTGATTTGGAGGTGACCAATATCCATGAAAAATAATTATTTATTAATTTTATGTGTATTATGTTTTTTAATTGCAGTATTCGCTCCAACTATAGCTCTTTATCTCTTAGAAGATAAGAATGTGCATTATCTTAATAACATCTCTTTAAGTATGGTGGATAAAGGTAATAAAAGTTATTATAATGCTATTATAAACACGATATATGCAAGATATAACAATAATAAATATAATGTAGATACAACTGACGAATATGAGTATTCTGTTCCTGAAATAGAAATAGAAGGTAAGCGTTATATTAATGAAAGTTTAGTAAAATTAAAAGAATTAGAAGTTATTGGACTCATAAAAAGTGATTTTTTTGAGTTTTTAGCAATGAATAAACGAGTAATTACAAGAACGAATGAATTTCATGGAAAAAATTTAAACTATTCTAAAAAAAGGTTATTTCTTTCTAATGATGATTTTAAAGTGGCTTTTATGTCTTTTGAAGTAGAGAATATAACTAATAAGATTATTGCATTAAAAATACCTAAGGAATATATTGTAATAAAAAAAGGGATATTAGAAGATTATCTCAATTACTTAAATCAAAATAGTGAAGATTGGGTTTATGAAAGTAATTCTGTAGTTTCTAAAATTAAAAAAATTGAAATCAAAATAGAGAACATTAATGATTTTATTTCAATTTCCATAGTTCCGTATTCATCATTATAGATACAATCTTGATACAATAATTTTATATATACCACCAGATGCAGGTAGCTTTTATAGTAAAAATAAAAAAACAACGCTCTGTCCTAGATTATAGAGGATGAAAATTATAATCATCACAAACAAGAGAAAAATCGATTCCTGATGAATTGTCATAAACATTACAATATTTAATATTACTATATCTTATGGTAGTATTTTTCATAATGGTCATAGGTTGCTTTAATATTTCTACTATATAATTTATTAATTTTTGAAAACTAAACCAATCTAAATAATGTTGTAAATGTTTTGTTGATACTCCTTTAAAGATACTTAAAAAAGTTGACCATTCTGAATGTAATGAATTTATATTTCCTAAACTATATCCATTTGCATTAGTATAAGTTCTTGATTGTTCTAATTTTATATGATTATCTTTGGCAAATTTTTTATATGAAGATTTACAATCAGTAATAAATTTAGAAACTTTTTCTACTTTATCTTTAAAGACTGCTTCTACTTCACTTGATGTAATTTGTCCTGTTACTACAATTACTAAAAAACAATTATCATATCTATCGATTGCTGATGCTATACATACTTGATGATCACTTATTCCTCTTTTTGAACCGCCTTTAGAACAACGATGTTTTGATGCTCTAGGCATATTTTTTAACCTTGTTCCTTTTAATCTTATATTTTTTCTTATCTTTGACATAAATCCATTAATTAAGTGAAGATGGAATACCTATGATGTTACTAACCAATTTAAAGGTGAAAGATAAGGAAAGTGCTGAGCATTTAGTAAGATTGTACTTTTTAAGGTGGAGAATAGAAGAATATTTTAAGGCAAAAAAAGAATATAAATGGGAAAATTCTTTATTAAGAACATTAGAAAGTATGAATAACTTAAATTTAATGTTAACATTAGTAATGGTACATTTAAGCATTAATGTAGAAAAGTTAGATAAAAATTAATATTAGAAAGGGCAAAGTCTATAAAAGAAAAACAATTATCTACTTAGGAATGATGGATAGTGGAATTAAAGAAATATTAAGATATGCATATGAGGGAATAAAAAAATGGCAAGAAATAGAACATCGAGATAAAAAGCAATTGGGATTTAACTTATAAAAAAGAATGATTGCAATAGTAAATTAAAAAGAACATTTTAATGATGTTCAGTTTAAGCATGGAAAAAATTATAATATATTCTTAAATTTTGATATATTTTCATAAGTTAATTATAATTTATAAATTGGCACCCCAAAATTATTGTAAAAAAACGAAACTCAAAACTTATACAATTGACAAAACTCTTAAAATGAAGTACTATTGCAATGGATTAATTAAACGACAAGGAGATAGTTATGTCAAGAAAAAAAGTAATTATAATTTTTACAATTTTACTTACAATTTTAGTAGGGATATTTATCTTAAATAGTGGTAAAAATGAAGAAATAACTCATGATTTTACAAATTTTGATGTTTCAAACTATGATAAATTAATGATTGTAGCTCACCCAGATGATGAAATGCTTTGGGGAGGGTCTCATTTAATAGATGAAAATTATTTAGTTGTATGTATTACATGTGGTGTGGATGAAGCAAGAGTTAAGGAAATAAAAAAAGTTTTAAAAGAAACTAATGATGGTTTAATAATGTTAGGTTATCCTGATAAGACAAATGGTGAACGAGACAACTGGAATTCTTCAAAAGATGGAATAACTAAAGATTTGAAAAATATTATTGCTTTAAAAGATTGGGATAGTATCGTTACTCATAATCCTTTTGGTGAATATGGGCATATTCATCATAAAATGACTAGCGAACTTGTTACAAATAATTATGATAATAAAGATAAATTAGTTTATTTTGGTGTATATTATTCAAAAAAGAAAATAGGTAGTGTTATTGAGAAAATTCCTAAAATTGAAGAAACAAATCTTGATAAAAAAATTGAAATTTTAAAATTATATAAAACACAAAGCTTTATAATGACAGCTTTTGACCATATGTTTGAACATGAAGATTTTGTATCTTATAATGATTGGCAGATGATGTATAGTGAATAAATTTAATAAAAAAGATTTGCTTTATATTAGTATTTTGATAATATCTTTTTTTATCTTTTTTCTTATAATTGTTAATTATAAGTATTACTATGGTTCCACAGTTGATTGGTATTCTCAACACATTGCTTTTCCAGAATATTTTCGCTCTCTATTCTATAAAACCAAGGATTTATTTCCTTCCTTTGCTTTTCATATTGGAAGTGGTCAAAATATTTATAATTTTTCTTATTATGGATTTTTAAGTCCAATAGTTTTAATTTCATATTTATTACCTTTTATTAATATGACTAATTATATAATAATTTCCACAATAACTTCTGTTTTAATAAGTGCTATACTAGTTTATTTTTTTATCAAAAAACATGGTTTTTTACCTCGAATAAGTTTTCTAGTTGCTTTTTTGTTTCTTTTTACAACTTCACTAACTTTTCATTCTCATCGTCACATCATGTTTATAAATTATATGCCTTTTTTAATAATGGGATTTTATGGTGTAGATAGAAAACTTATTAAACAAAAAAGTACTCTTCTTGCTATTTCTGTTTTCTTTCTTGCAATGACTAGTTATTATTATAGTATTTGTGGGATTATTTCTTTAGTGATTTATGGCATATATCGCTATTTATGTGTAAATAAAACAATTACATTGAAAAAGTTTTTGAAAGATGGGATAATTTTTATTTTACCAATCTTGATTGGTATTTTAATGGCAGGAATTGTATTAATACCAACATTTTACGCTATTTTAAATGGACGAGGAGAAACTTTTAACTCAATTACTTTAAAAAGTCTATTTATGCCAGGTATTCATGTTAGTTATTTTGTTTATGATTCCTATGGTATAGGTTTAACAAGTCTTGTAATTTTAGCAATTATTAATTTATTTAATAAAAAAAATAAAGAACAATTATTTTTAGGGATAATTCTTTCTCTTACTTTATTCTTTCCTTTTATAAACTACATTTTAAATGGAACAATGTATATTGATGCTAAAGTACTAATCCCTTTTTTACCATTGTGTATTATCGCAATTGCTATATTGTTCAAAAACTTATTTAATGGTAATTTTAATTATAAAAGGACTTTAATCATTTTTATTTTAATTTCTTTATTTGCTGATTTTAGTGGTTATCAAAAAATATTATATTTTGTAGATGTTTTAGTTGTAGTAGGAAGTCTATTATTATACAAAAAATTTAAGAAAGATATTTTTATGGTTGTATTTTTGTGTGTGATTTCTTTTACAGCTAGTACAAGTATATCTAAATATGATGAATTAGTAACAAAAAAAAGTGCTTTAGAAGAAACTACTAATATTAAAGAAGTAGTAGATTATATAACTGATTTAGATTCTTCTTACTATCGAATTAATGATGGGTTGGGAAATACGACAGATAATAAAATTTATAATAATTTAAAATATTATTCTAGTACTTTGTATTCATCTATTTACCATAAAGGTTATAATAAATTTTATTACGATGTAATGAATAATAATGTCATTAGTAGGAATAGAGTTATTACTTCAAGTAATAATAATATTTTATTTAATATCTTTCATGGACAGAAATATTTGATTAATAAAAATTGTAAAGAATTACAAGGATATAACTATGTAGATAAAATTAATAATATTTGTTTATATCAAAATGAAAATGTTTTACCAATAGGTTATGCTAGTTCTAAGATCATGGGGGAAGAAGAGTTTTTAAAAATACCTTATCCGTATAATGTGGAGTATTTACTTAATAATATAGTTATAAAAAGAGATACTAAGACAGATTTTGTTTCTAATATTAAGAAAATTGATTATAATTTAAAAAAGTTAGAAAAAGAAAATTTAGAAACTTCTAAAGATAATGATATATATACAGTAACCGCCTATCAAAAAGCTAGGATGACTTATAAATTAGATTCTGAAAACAAAAATAAAATTTTGTTTATACGCTTTAAAATGGCTAATAATCCAACTTGTAGTGAAGGAGATATATATATAACTATTAATGGCAATAAAAATAAATTAACTTGTAAAGAGTGGAAATATCATAATCAAAATTATGTTTTTGATTATGTAATTGCTGATAAAAATTTAGAAAAACTTACGATAAGTTTTAAAGAAGGAACTTATAAGATTAAAGATATTGAAGTTTATAGTCTTGATTATAGTTATATAGAGAATCTAAGAAATGATGTAAGTGAATTTAATATTAGTAAGATGATAGATGATGAAATAAAAGGGAATATTAATGTTCTAGAAGATGGTTATTTTACAATTTCTATTCCTTATGATATAGGATTTAAAGCTTTTGTTGATGGAAAAGAAGTAAAAATAGAAAAAGTCAATAATACTTTTATGGGATTTAAAATAGAAAAAGGAGAGCATGATATAAGATTTGTTTATACTTCACCACTAAAAAATATCGGTAGTATAGTTTCTTTATTTGGCATTTCCCTATTTATTTTAACACTTGTATTAGAAGCACGAAAAAAATATTAGATTTTCTTTATTGACATGGACACTATTAAAAAGGTATAATCTTTATATAATCTAGGGAGGAATTTAAATATGAATGAAGAACATATAAATGAAGAACAATTGCAAAAAAAGAAAAAAACGCTAATATTATCAATTATTTGTACTGTAGGAATAATGCTTGTAGTAGGAGTAAGTTATGCCTTTTGGCAAAAAACTAAAACGCAAGAAAATCCAAATGTCATAGCAACTAAATGCTTTGATATAAGTCTTAGTGGTAAAAATGCCATTGATTTACCTGAGTCTTATCCATTATCAGATGATGATGGAATGCAAACGCTACCTTTTACATTTACAATAGAAAATATTTGTGATTATAAAACATCATATACTGTAAATTTAGAATCTTTAGCAGCTTCAACACTTTCAAATAGTAGTATTAAAGTAGCTTTAGAAGATAATTATAAACTATATTCTTCATATACTACTACAGATAAGTATTTTCCTGATTCTGTAGAATCAAGAATTTTGACTAGTGGCGTACTTGCTAAAGGAGAAAGTAAAACTTATAATTTAAGATTATGGATAGATAAAGATGCTCCAAGTACTGAACAAAATAAAAGGTTTGAATCAAAAATAGTTATTAATTCAGAGTTGGCTACTACAAAGACGATAAGTACTTTAAAAGTTGGAGATTATATAAGTATGACACCAACAAGTACAAGTTACACAGTAGCTAGTAGTGTAACAGGTAATGATACTGATCAAACAATCAATCCAAGTGAATTAAATTTATGGCGAGTAATAAAGAAAAATGATAATGGAACAGTAGATGTAATCTCAGAAAATGTCTCAACTAATGAAATATATTTTAAAGGAGAAACAGGTTACTTAAATTTAGTAGGGACTTTAAACGCTATAGCTTCACAATATGGAAATACTTCTTATGTAAGTAGCACAAGATCTATGGGATTTAGTAATCAGACAGAAGTATGCGAAAGTATAGATGCTTGTTTGGCTGATACAGGGTATGAAACAGATGTTAATTTAGTAAGTACCGCTTTAGGAAGTTTAATAGGAAATGATTCGAATGGTGTAGCAGATGCTTATTGGATTGCTTCTCGTAATACAAACGAAAATACTCAAAATGGACGCTTTATTAATGCTACAGGTGTAGTAAGTGATGAACAAATTACAGGCGATGGTGCTTCTTATAGTAATGCTATAAAAATTAGACCAATACTTACTTTAAAATCAAATTTAAAAATTGCTAGTGGTGATGGAGCTAGTTCGGCTACGGCGTATACTTTCGAATAGTTGAATTTAAAGATTAAGGTCATTGTGGAAATGGCTTTTTTTCATGCAAAATTCCCTTTTTAAAAGAAATTTTATGAAAAAAAGAAGAAATAGAAGATTAACATAAAGTTGAAAAGGTAAATGACTTACTCTTTTAATTTGAAATAAAATTGAGGTGACGATATTTATCATAATTTTTACTTTTTTTGACCATTGCACTAAATTGCCTGTTATTACGATGTAATACTTCGATACTAGAATTATTGTTCATTTTTACTGTAATAATAGTTTCATTTATTTCACAAACAAGGTCACATCTTTGGGAAACATTACTAACTTTATTTTTTAAAACATCATTACTTATTATTTTCATATGTTTTAATAAAGTATCATTATCAATTTTTAAAAATAAAGATATTAAATAAGCAATATATTTTTTACCTTTAGGGTGATTAAATATTGTGTGAAACATATTATCACTAACAATGGATATTTTATCAATTTGATTACGTGGTTTAAGGATCCAAATATTATCACTTCTAGGAGGTAGGGAATATAAAGTAGTAATCTCATTTCTTCTTTCTTTTAAAGAAGGAAATACATCATTTTTGGTCATTTTCATTCAAAGTATCTTAATTAATTTCAATAATTTTACTTTTCTTGGAAAAGATGAAACTTATTATATAAATTACATCAAAGATGAAGAAGGAATAGTCCTAACAGATGCTATCATGATTATTAATATCTATATTCCCAATTTACTAAAAAATGCTATAATCTAGGTATTGAAGGCTTAGATGAAGTAGAAAAATATATCTATGGCTTAATAGAAAAAGATGTAAGTAAGTTAGATAGACTAATGAAGGAGATGGAAATTGGCACGTTTATTTCTAATGAGACTATTATTTTAGTGGAAAGACTGGGTATAAATTTAGTTAATACGTTAAATAGTATTGCTAGCCAATATACAAATTCCAAATATATAGTTAATTCAAGACATACAGGATATGATACACAAAATGAAAATTGTACAAATTATAATACCAAAAATTGTCCATCACAAACTTATAGTTCTATAGATGAACAACTTATAAATAGTGCGATAGGAACTATGGAAATTGTTAGTCCCGATGGTGAAAACACGAGATATTTCCTTTCTGGTGGCGTGAATTGGAAAGATTTAAGGTATTTGTTGATTCCTAATAGTTCTACCAATGGTGGGATAACTGCACTTTATACATACCAGTGTACAGGGGCAGAGAAAAGTTTTTCTATGATTTCTTCAAGTTTGAGAACCGAAGTGAATTTTAGCGGTGCTTTGTCTACCTACTATGGTAGAGTTAGGTTGAATGAGACTGCACTATTTGCCTCGTGTGCTTCATCTTTGGACGTTGGTGCGTTTATTCGTCCTTTAGTAACTTTTGGTTCATCTTGTGAAATATCCTGTGGATCGTGAACAAGTTCTTCCCCATATAGCTTAAAATAAATTTTCACAAAACTTTCATCATAGATAGGTTGAATAATAATAGTATTTTAGCTATAATTAATGAGATGGCTTAATAAGTCATCTCATTTTATCAGTTTAAGAATAAAATAATGAGGAGGTACAAATGACTAAGTTATTTAAAAATTTTACAAAAAAAGATATTATAGCAATTCTTATTTGTTTTGCTTTCATATTATTTCAAGTATGGCTTGAACTTAAGTTACCTGATTATATGAGTGAAATAACAGTTCTTGTCCAAAGCGAAGGAAGTAAAATGAGTGAAATTCTACAACAAGGAGGTTTTATGCTTCTTTGTGCCTTTGGTAGTTTACTAACTGCTATTATAGTTGGTTATGTTGCTACTAAGCTATCTTCATCTTTTTCGATGATTATTAGAAAAAAGATTTTTGAAAAAGTAGATAGTTTTAGTACAGCAGAAATTAAGAACTTTAAAACAAGTAGTTTAATTACTAGGACAACTAATGATGTTACAACAATTGAAATGTTTATTTCTATGGGCTTACAAGCTTTGATTAAAGCTCCAATAATGGCTATATGGGCTGTTTCTAAAATTCTAAATAAGAATTTTGAATGGAGTATTTTAGTATTTGGTTGTGTTATAGCTCTTTTATTAACAGTTGGCATTTTAATGGCTATAGTATTGCCAAGATTTGAACTAGTTCAAAAGTTAATTGATAAAGTTAATGGTGTAACTAAAGAAAACTTAACTGGTATTAGAGTAATACGAGCTTTTAATGCTGAAAAATTTCAAGAGAGTAGATTTGAGAATGTTAATAATGAGTTAACTAATACACAACTATTTAATCAAAGATGTTTTTCTGTTCTAGGACCAATGATGAATTTAGTAATGCATGGATTAACGATTGGTATTTATATTATAGGTACTATTTTGATTGAAAATGCTTTAATGAGTGAAAAAATTACATTATTTAGTAATATGGTTGTTTTTACTAGTTATGGTATGCAAGTAATAATGTCTTTCTTAATGCTAGCAATGATTTTTATGATGTGGCCAAGAACCCAAATATCTGCTAAAAGAATTAATGAAGTGTTAGATGAAGAATCTTCTATAAAAGATGGTACTTTTGATGGTCAAACTAAAGAGAGAGGAACAATTGAATTTAAGGATGTATCTTTCAAATACCCTGATGCCGATGAATATATATTAAAAGATATAACTTTTAAAGTTAATAAAGGAGAAACAGTAGCTTTTATCGGTTCAACGGGTAGCGGTAAATCAACATTAATAAATCTGGTGCCAAGATTTTATGATGTAACAGATGGCGAAATCTTAATTGATGGTGTTAATGTCAAAGATTACAAAATAGAAACTTTGAATGATAAATTAGGATACGTTTCGCAAAAAGCTTTTATGTTTTCTAAAACAGTTTATGAAAATGTTTCATATGGAAATAAAGAAATTAGTTTAGAACAAGTAAAAAAAGCTATAGATGTAGCAGAAGGTACTGATTTTGTAACAAAGATGGATAAAAAATATGATTCTTTAATCGCAAGAGGTGGAACTAATGTCTCTGGAGGACAAAAACAAAGATTAAATATTGCAAGAGCTATTGCTAAAGACCCTGAAATATATATCTTTGATGATTCGTTTTCAGCACTTGATTTTAAAACTGATGCCACTTTAAGAAGGAATTTAAAAGAATATACCAAAGATGCCACAAGTTTAATTGTCGCTCAGCGAATTGGAACAATTATGAATGCGGATAAAATAATTGTTTTAGATAAAGGTAAATGTGTTGGTATTGGAACACATAAAGAGCTACTTAAAAAATGTAAAGTTTATAAAGAAATAGCTTTATCACAACTTGGAGAGGAGGAACTTAATAATGCCTAGACCACGAAGAAATGAAAAATCTAAAGACTTTAAAGGAGCAGTTAAAAGACTTTTTAAAGAAATGAAAAAATGGCATGTACTATTATTTTCTTCTCTTATTCTTGCTATAGTAGGTTCTATTCTTGCTTTAATAACACCTAATAAACTTTCTTTAATAACGGATACTATTACAGATGGGATAAGACCTGATGTGGAAAAACTAGAAGTTATTATAAAAAATGTTGAAAGTAATTTTAGTGACCAAAATAAATTAAGTGCTAATTATAATATTATTATGAATAGTGATAATTTTACTTTAGAAGAAAAACAAATCTTTAGTATTGCTTTAACTAGTGAAAATAAAGATGATATTATGTCTTTAGATGAGCATATATTATTAGAACTATTAGATGAATTTGTTTTAGATGATGTCACTTTAACTAGTAAAGACCAAAAAGAGTTATTAGATTTACTAAGTAATGTTAATAAGGAAGATGAACAAGCTCTTTTAAAGACATTTGATGCTTTACCTAAAAATATTTATAATTTAGTTAAACCAAGAATTAATACTTCTTTAATTAAAGATATTGTTATCTTCTTAATTATAATCAATGTTTTAGGAGCAGTATTCGAGTATTTGGAAGGATATTTATTATGTACAGCATCAAATAATTTTGCTCGAAATTTAAGAACAAGAATTAGTAATAAGATAAATGTTTTACCACTTAAATACTTTGATAGTCATGAAATGGGAGATATACTCTCAAGAGTAACTAATGATGTTGATTCAGTTGCAATGAACTTAAATCAAAGTTTATCATCTTTAGTTAGTAGTGTCACTTTATTTCTAGGTTCACTATTTATGATGTTTATAACAAACTCTATAATGGCAATAACAGCTATTGTAGCAACGATAATAGGTTTTTCTTTAATGTCTTTAATTCTATCAAAATCTCAAAAATATTTTAATCAAAAGCAAGTAGAATTAGGAAATTTAAATGCTCATATTGAAGAAATATATGATGGTCATAGTATTGTCAAGGTTTATAATGGGAGTAAAAAAGCTTCCGAAGAATTTGATGAGTTAAATAAAAAATTATATGATTGTAATCGTAAAAGTCAATTTTTATCAGGTCTTATGCAACCAATTATGGGTTTTGTAGGTAATTTTGGTTATGTTGCCATTTGTATAGTAGGGGCACTTTTAACAATGAATAATATTATATCTTTTGGAGTTATCGTAGCATTTATGATTTATGTTAGAATGTTTACAAGCCCTTTATCTCAAATTGCTCAATCAATGACAGGATTACAATCTTGTGCTGCCGCATCCGAAAGAGTATTTGAATTTTTAGATGAAAAAGAAATGAGTAATGAAAAATCTTTTACTAAATACTTAGATAAAAATGAAGTTAAAGGAAATATTGAGTTTAAAAACGTTAAATTTGGTTATAATGAAGATAAAACTATTATTAAAAACTTTAGTGCTAAAATTAAAGCAGGAGAAAAGATTGCGATTGTTGGTCCAACTGGAGCAGGTAAAACAACGATGGTTAACTTATTAATGAAGTTTTATGAAATTAATGGGGGCGATATTTTAATTGATGGTGTTTCCATTAACGAATTAACTCGGGAAAATATCCATGATTTATTTGTAATGGTTTTACAAGATACATGGTTATTTGATGGAACAGTTTCTGAAAACATTAAATTTAATAAAGATGATGTAACCGAAGAAGATATATGGCAAGCTTGTGAAACTGTGGGAGTAGAACATTTTGTTAAGACACTTCCAAATGGTATTAATGCTTTAATAAATGATAATGATTCCATTAGTAGTGGGCAAAAGCAGTTAATTACAATTGCTCGTGGAATGATTGAAGACGCCCCTTTCTTAATCTTAGATGAAGCAACTTCTAATGTTGATACAAGAACAGAGGAATTAGTTCAAAAAGCTATGGATAAATTAACACATGGAAAAACATCATTTATTATAGCTCATCGTTTGTCAACAATAAAAAATGCTGATTTAATCTTAGTTATGAGTGATGGAAATATAATTGAACAAGGAAAACATGATGAGTTAATGAAAGAAAAAGGATTCTATGCCGAACTTTATAATTCGCAATTTCAAAAATAGGGCTAGGTTACTAGTCTTTTTGTTTACACTACTGTTATACTTTTTATTTACATATATATGACAAAATGGTTATAATAATAATGTAAAGTAGGTTATGACATGAATAAGTATAAAATTGTTTTTATTGACATTGATGGAACATTAAGAAATTCTTTTGGCAAAGTCACAAAGGAAGTAAAAAAGAAAATCCATGATTTGATAGAAAAAAATGTGAAAGTAGTTCTTTGTACAGGAAGAAGTAGAAAATATGCGACAAGAGTTGCCAAAGAAGTAGGAACAAGTGATTATGTTATTTCTTCTAATGGAGCAGAAGCAACTAATTTAAAAACTGGGGAAATAATTTATAATTATCCTATTAATCGTCATGTAGTTGAAGAAATTTTTGCATATTGTAAACAAAGCAATATTAATATGTTAATTAACACCGTTAAAGAAGATTATCAAACGATTAAAGAAAGTGATAACAGGGAATATATTGAAAATATAGACGAAGTTGGAGAAGATGTTAATCAAATAGTTCTAACTAGTATGAGCTATAATAAAATGTTAGTAATTCCTCATCTTTTTAAAGATAAATATCCCAATTTAAAATTAAATAATAGTAGTGCTGATTTAAATGATAAAAATAAAAAGCCAGCTAAAGATTATTATTTTGATTATAATTATGATGATGTTTCGAAAGCTAAAGGAATTAACGAGTTACTAGAATATTTAAATATTTCTTCAGAAAATTCTATTTCTATCGGTGACTCGTATAACGATATAGCCATGTGTGAATTAACTGGTTATTGTGTGGCAATGGGAAATGCCATTGATGCTTTAAAAGTTGTTGCAAACGAAGTGACTGGCACTAATGATGAAGATGGTGTTGCAACATTTATTGATAGTTTATTGTAGGTGATAAAATGAAATATAAACAAAAAGTTGATTTAAGTATTGCAGTATTTTTAATTATTATTGGTTGTAGTCTTTTAATTCTTCCTATTTTTAAAGTCGTTAATCTTGAAGTTATATTCATCACGGTTATGATTTTGTATGCTATTCTTAATTTTCTTCAGTTTATTTTAATAAGAAGTAGTAAAGATTATGAAGGATTATTTACATCATTAATAAGTGTAATAGTGGTTATAGCTAGTTTTTTCTTAGATATTTTAGAAAAACCAGTAAATCTAGCAATGCTTTTAATGTTATGGGTTACAGTAATGTCAGTTATAAAACTTAAAAAAAGCGATTACTATGATGACCGAAATAACAAAATGTGGAAACTTAGAATAGCAACTCTCGCTTTATTTATGATAGTTGGATTTTTAACAAGCATTAATTTATATTATGAAGAATATGTCAGAGTCATTGTCTTAGGATATTTCTTTTTTATTCATGGTGTGTTAGAATTAACTGATCCGATTGTAAACTATTTATTGCAAAAAGAAAAGTAGGTGACATTATGAAGTATGTAGATGACTTTTTGGATTATGAACTTTTAGATATGAGTAGTAAAATGAAACTTGAAAGTTGGAATGGAATTAAACTTTTAAGACCTGACCCACAAATTATCTGGGATGAGAAACAAAATGAGCAACTATGGAATAATTTAGATGCAATCTATGAGCGAAGCAACACAGGTGGAGGAGTTTGGAAGATTAAAAATAAAAATATTCCTACTCGTTGGACAGTTAGCTATCATGATTTAACTTTTAATATTAAATTAATGGGTTTTAAGCATACTGGTCTTTTTCCAGAGCAAGCTTATAATTGGAACTATATTCGAAAAATAATTAGAGAATCTAAGAAAGAAGTTAGTGTCTTAAATCTTTTTGCGTATACTGGAGCTGCAACAATAGCAGCAGCCAAAGAAGGAGCAAGTGTCGTTCATGTCGATTCATCAAGTGGAATGGTCGAATGGGCGAAAGAAAATGCTGTTTCTTCGGGCCTTAAAGACGCTAAAATTAGATATTTAGTTGATGATGTTAAAAAATTTGTTAAAAGAGAAATTCGTAGGGGACATAAATACGATATTATTTTAATGGACCCACCATCTTTTGGAAGAGGCAAAAACGGGGAAGTGTGGTCCTTAGAAAAAGATTTATATGATTTAGTTAGTTTATGTAGTGAACTATTAAGTGAAGAACCTTTATTATTTCTAATCAATTCTTATACAACAGGACTTTCCACAACAATTATTGAAACAATATTATCGCTTACAGTAGGCAAGAAGTTTAAAGGAAGTATTTCATCTAGTGAATTAGGTATACCTCTTAAAGATGGTAAATTAGTGCTACCCTGTGGTTCTTATACGAGATGGGAAAGATAAAAGATTCCTATCTATTTTTATAATAATTAATTTTTTAAAGAAATTTCATAAAAAAGAGAAAATTGGACTTTTACCTATAATAATATAAGTAGAAGGAGTTGTTAATTAATGAATTATTACAATGAAATAAAAAATAAATTAATTAACAAAGAAGAAACTAATGTTAAAGATTTAATACCTAACCCTATAATAATTAAGAATAAAAATAGTATAGAAGTTATTAGTGAAAAAGTACTACAGCAATTAATATTAGAAGACATACCTTCATTTTTATGAATTGGGTAGTGGCTTTAGTTTTATTAAAAATGAATATAAAATAAAAATTGGTAATCGAAATAATTATATAGATTTGCTTTTATTTAATATAAAATATAATGCTTATGTCGTAGTTGAATTAAAAGTAATTGAATTTAAAGCAGAGTATTTTTCTTAAGTACAAAAGTATATAAATTATATAGATAAAAATATAAAAGAGATAAGTAATAATAATACAATAGGAATTTTAATTTGTAAGAAAGAAAATAAATTTGTCATAGAATATTGTTCTGATGAAAAAATTGCAGTAAGAGAACATGAATTAGTGTAAAAAATAAAGATTAGTAACACTTTCACTAATCTCTTTTAGTTAAAATTTCATAACCATCTTCGGTAACTAAAACCGTGTGCTCAAAATGAGCACTGTTTTTTTCATCTTCTGTTACAATTGTCCAATCATCATCAAGCATAACAACTTTAGCAGTACCTTGGTTTAACATTGGTTCAACAGCGATAACCATACCTTTTTTTAAAACTGGACCTTTACCAATTTTTCCGTAGTTTGGAACATCAGGTTCCTCGTGAACTTTTGAACCAACTCCGTGTCCAACTAACTCTTTGACTACACCTAAATTATATTTATGAGCAACTTTTGCTACAGCGTGTCCAATATCACCAACGTAACAACCATCATGAATAGCACTAAGCCCTGCCATTAAAGCTTCTTCTGTATGTAAAAGTAATTTCTCATCTTTTGGATTTTTTTCACCAACAATATAGCTCCATGCAGAGTCCCCATGATAACCTTCATAACAAGCTCCTATATCGAGTTTGATAATATCACCATCTTTTAATTTTCTTCTTCCTGGGATTCCATGAACGACCTCATCATTAATAGAAATACAAATAGCACCTGGAAAGCCATATAATCCTTTAAAAGAAGGAGTACAATTTTGACTCTCAATAAACTCTTCGGCTAATTTATTAATTTCTTTAGTTGTAATACCAGGTTTTAAATAAGGTATTAAATATTTATGAGTCTTACCAACAACACTTCCTGCTATTCTTAACTTTTCTATTTCTTCCTCTGTTTTAATTGTAATCATATAATTTCACCAAATAGAATTATACTCTTAAAGAAAAAAAATAGCAAATTAGTAGACTAACATTTTTAATTTAACATATATTTTATTATAAGAAAGGGTGTTAAATATGGAAATACTTAAAGTATCATCTAGCTCAAATCCGAGTAAAGTAGCTGGAGCTTTAGCTAATGTAATAAGAGAGTCAAAGGAAGTGGAACTTCAAGCAGTTGGTGCAGGGGCACTTAATCAAGCAATTAAAGCTGTAATTATCTGTCGTGGATTTATCGCTCCATCTGGTGTTAATTTGGTTGTTATACCTTCTTTTAATGATATAGAAATTCAAGGTGAACAAAAAACAGCTATCAAATTACTTATTGAAACAAAATAAAGGCTCGTTAATGAACCTTTTTTACTTGTTAAAAAGCCATAGAAAGATAAATGAACTTAAAGTAAATGTTGCAAGAATTACTATTTCGACAATGAGCAGGGAATTAGCATATCCAGCTCTTTTTGCTCTTCTTTCTAAAAGCTCTAATTTATTTATATGTTCTATATTTATTTCTTCACTTCTATTTTTAGTATTAGCTAGTGTTTCATATTTTGATATAGCATCTTCTTCTTTAAAGTTTAAATTATCCCTCAACATTAAATCTAAGATATAGTTTTCGTATTCTTTTAAATAACTTAAACTATCTTCACAAAGATAGGAGCGATAGCGATATAATTCTTCGATAAAATCATAAAAAATATTTAATGCGTCTTCATCTATTTGTGATAGCTCTTCACTTTCTAAAATTCTTTGATAATCAAAAATGCTCAAGAGGTTATTATTTTCATTAGGAATATTAATACTTTTTATTGTTACATTAAGTTTTATTATTTCAAATAAATCTTGGGCAGTCATTGTTTCTTTTTGACAATCTTCTTTTAGTTCACTATAAGAACCAAATATTTCGACTAAACTAAAATTATTTAAATCGATTATTTGCCCTTCCAACTCTAAAGTATTATCTTGATAAGTTATAGAATTAAAGTTAGGATTAGATTCTAATATTTGCTTAATAATTGCATCATTTAAATAACTCATAAGCATACTCCTATTCTTATAAATAATCATATCAAAAACGCAAGATATTTTCAAATAGAAAATAATGGTGTATAATTATATTGTGATTTAAAATGAAGAAAAAACTAGATGAACAATTTATCATTAATTTATCAAAGAGTAAAGAAGAACCATCTTGGATGCTTGATATAAGACTAAAAGCTTATGAAGAATTTAAAAAACTTCCTGAACCTGATTTTGGTCCTAAAATAGAGATTGATTTTGATAATATTAATTACTATAAAAAAGAAAAAGGAACTAAACTTACTGATGATTGGAATAATGTATCTTGTTCTGTTAAAGATACTTTTAAAAAATTAGGAGTAATTGATGCTGAGAAAAAATACTTAGGTGGGGTGACAAATCAAATCGAAAGTGAAGTCTTTTATCATAATCAAAGTTTAGGTTCTGATATTATCTTTACTTCGACTGATGACGCCTTAAAGAAATATCCTATACTTTTTAAAGAATATTTTAACAACTTAGTTAAATATAATGAAAATAAATATACAGCTTTAAATACGGCTTTATGGAGTGGTGGATCTTTTATTTATATTCCACCTAATGTCAAGGTTGATCGACCATTACAAAGTTATTTTAGAATTGATTCCGAATCTTTAGGACAATTTGAAAGAACAATTATTGTTGTTTCGGAAAACTCAGAGCTTTCTTATATTGAAGGGTGTACAGCAAAAAGTTATTCTACGACATCACTTCATGCTGGAGTGGTGGAAATTTACGTTAAAGAAAATGCAAAGTGTCGTTATTCTACAATTCAAAATTGGAGTAAAGATGTTATGAACTTAGTTACCAAAAGAGCAGAAGTATTAGATAACGGCTTAATGGAATGGATAGATGGCAATATTGGGAGTAAAGTCACAATGAAGTATCCTTCTTGTATTTTAAAGGGTGATGGTTCTATGGGTAACTCTATTTCTATTGCTTATGCAAAAGAAGGCCAAATCCTTGATGCTGGAGCTAAGATGATACATTTAGGAAAGAATACCAAAAGTAATATTCTATCTAAATCAATTGCTAGTAATGGAGGAGTAGCTAATTATCGAGGTACAACTAAAATTACTAAAAGTGCTTTAAATAGTGTCGCAAGTATTAAATGTGATACAATTATTTTAGATGAATATTCGAAAAGTGATACTATCCCTAAAAATATTGTTGGGAACTCATCGTCTAAATTAGAACATGAGGCAAGTATTTCTAAAATAAGTGCTGAAAAGTTATTCTATTTACAAAGCAAAGGATTAAGTGAAAATGCTGCTAAAGAAGAACTTATAATGGGCTTTATTAATGACTTTAAAAAGGAATTACCTATGGAATATGCAGTAGAACTTAATAAATTGTTAAAAAATTAAAAAAAATGCAAAAACTACAATAATTGGATTTTTGTATTTTTTTTGGGGCAATATTTCAAAAATTAGTTATACAGTTTCTTAAAAATTGCTATTTTAAAACTTAAATAATCCCAAAATCGTGATTTGTTAAATTTAATTTCTTTTGTTATAGTCTTTTTCGAAGGGAGGTTATGCATGTTAAATCAAGTCGTTTTAGTCGGTAGATTAACAAAAGATCCAGAAGTCATTACTACCGAAAGTGGAAAAAAAGTTTCCACAATAACTCTTGCTGTTCAAAGAACTTTTAAAAATTCTAGTGGGCTTTATGAGACAGATTTTATTAATTGTGTTCTTTGGGATGCAATAGCTGCTAATACTAATGAGTATTGCCATAAAGGTGATGTTGTTGGAGTTAAAGGCAGATTACAAGTAAGAAGTTATGAAGATAAAGAAAATAAAACTCACCAAAAACTTGAAGTAGTTGCTGAAAAAGTTACTTTTTTAAGTAGTAAAAGAGAAGACAAAGAAGAACAATAAACTTTGTCTTTTTTACTTCTAAAGAGTTTTAAGAAATTAGTATTAAAAAGAAAAGTCTCCATTTTTTTCTTTGGAAAAGTTAGTGGTATTTATGTGACTTTAAATAGAGTTTGTGATAAAATTAAATAGGTGGTAGTAATGAATAAAATCATTTTAGTAGATGGAAATAATTTAATGTTTAGAAGCTATTATGCAACAGCATATCATGGTAATATAATGAAAAATAGTAAAGGAACTCCTACTAATGCTTTATATGGCTTTGTTAGTATGATGAATAAGATTATTGAAGAAGAAAAACCTTCTTATATAGCTGTTGCTTTTGATGTTGGTACTAATTTTCGTAAGAAAAAATATGCAAGTTATAAAGAGGGAAGAAGTGAAACACCAGATGAATTATTAAAACAAATGCCTATTTCAAGAAAAATTCTTGATGCTATGGGTATTAAGTATTTAGAACTAGAACCATATGAGGCAGATGATATTATTGGAACTTTAGCTAAAATGGCTTATGACCATTTAGACTTTGAAGCAACAATAGTAAGTAGCGATAAAGATTTACTGCAACTAATTAATGAACAAGTTGATGTTAAACTATTAAAACAAAAAGGGTATATTCGTTATAACACGAAAACTTTTAAAGAAGATTGGGGTATTGATCCCATAAGTATTATCGATTATAAAGCTTTAGCAGGAGATGCATCAGACAATATTCCAGGAGTTAAAGGGGTAGGAGATAAAACAGCTCTAAATTTATTACAGCAATATGGAACAATTAATAATATTTATGAACATATTGATGAAATAAAAGGAAAATTACAAGAAAAATTAATTATAGACAAAGAAAATGCTTATATAAGCTATGAATTAGCAACTATATATAATGAAGTACCTCTTAATATTAGCTTAGAAGAGTTGAAATATATGGGTTCAAAAGAAGAATTAATAGATATTTATAACGAATTAGAGTTTTATTCTTTCTTAAAAAACATGGAAAAAGGAAAAACAAAAGCTAAAAAAGCCAGTATTGAATTTAAAAAAATTAACAATGTTAGTGAGATAGTTTTGGATAGAGATGTTGCTTTTTATATTGAGTGTAATAATCCTAATTATCATAATGCTTCTATTTTTGGTATGGCACTATCTAGTGGCGATAAAAATTATTTCATTGAAAAAAATTTAATACCTTTTGTAATTCCTCTTTTAAAAGACAAAAATATTTCAACTTTTGATTATAAAAAAGAATGGTATTTATTAAAAAAAATGGGGTTAGAGCTAGAACAAGTGAATTTTGATTTAATGATTGCTGCTTACTTACTTGAATATAATGTTAAAGATGATATAGCTTATCTTATGAATCAAAATGGTGTTGGTGTTCCTTTCTATGATAACTCACTGAAACAAGGTTTTACAGCTATTGATGTTTGTTTAAAATCCCGCTATATTTATGATACAAAAGAAAGATTTATGGAAGAACTAGAAAAAGAAAAGATGGAAGAATTATTTAAAGAAATTGAGATGCCTTTAATAACAGTTCTTGCTGATATGGAGTTTACAGGAATTAAGTGTGATAAAGAGATTTTAGAAACAAAACATCAAGATATTTTAGAAAAGATTAACCTTTTAACTAAAGAAATATATGAGCTTGCTGGTTGTAAATTTAATATTAGTAGTCCGCTACAATTAGGAGAAGTATTATTTGATAGATTAGCACTACCTCATGGAAAAAGAAATAGTCGTGGGTATAAAACTGATGTTAAAATACTTCAAAAACTTGTTGGAGTTCATCCAATTATTGAGAAAATATTAGAATATCGTAATTTAACTAAAATGAATAGTACTTATTTAGAAGGACTAAGTACGTTTATTGAAAGTGATGGTAAAATTCATACGATTTATAAACAGAATTTAACAAGAACAGGAAGACTTTCTAGTATTGAACCAAATATGCAAAATATTCCTGCAAGAGATGAAGAAGGTAGAAAAATTAGAAAAGCTTTCTTACCATGTAATGATTTATTATATAGTGCTGATTACTCGCAAATCGAACTTCGTATCCTTGCTCATATAAGTGGCTCTAAAGAATTACAAGATGCTTTTATAAATGGCCTTGATATTCACTCAAAAGTAGCAGCTGATATTCACGATAAAGATATAAGTGAAGTTACTAAATATGAACGTCGTACAGCAAAAGCTGTCATATTTGGGATTGTTTATGGTATATCTGGCTTTGGTTTAGGAGAAAATTTAGATATAAGTCCTAGTGAAGCAACTAAGTTTATAAATAAATACTATGAACTATATCCTGGTGTTAAAGACTATATGGATAATATTAAAGAAGAAGCTTATCAAAAAGGTTTTGTTAGGACTTTATTTAATCGAAAAAGAGCAATACCTGAATTATTCAATAAGAATTATATGATAAGACAAGGAGGAGAGCGAATAGCTCTTAATACGCCAATACAAGGAACAAGTGCTGATATAATAAAAAAAGCAATGGTTAATATTTATCAAGAATTTAAGAATCAAGGTATTAAGAGTAAGATGCTTTTACAAGTCCACGATGAACTCATTTTTGATGTTAAAGAAGAGGAAAAATGCCTTGTTGAAAAGATTGTAAAAGAAGAAATGGAAAATGCTATAGAATTAGATGTCCCAATTATTGTAAGTTCTGATTATGGAACTGATTGGTATGAAACAAAGTAGGTGATTTATGAAAAAATTATTGTTTAATAATATATTGATTAATTTATTATTAGGGACTATTAAATATTTAGGAGCAATTTTAACAAATTCAGTTGCTTTGTTTAGTGATGCTATGTCTACTTTATTTTGTAGTTTAAAAAATATTAGTATTAATTATTCTAAAGAAAAGAGTAAAAAGATAGATAGTATTTATAACACTATAGTTGGAGCTATTGCTACTTTATTAGGTTTTATAATAATTTTAAATATTTTTACAACAACACTTGTAATTCCCAAGTTTTGGAGTATAGTTATTATTATTTTATGTTATTTGACAATGAATTTAGTTAATGCTTATAAATATGCTCTTAATTTTAATAATAGTAATAAAGAAATGCTTTTAATAGAACGTGATTATATAAGTATGTTAGTAATGCCTGTTTTAGTTGTTACATCAATTATTATAACTTTGTTTAATAAATATTTAAGTATTTTAAAATATGCTGATGTTTTTGCAGGGTGTTTAATAGCAATATATTTAATTATAAAAGGAATTAGATTTATCGTTATTAATTTTAAAGAAAAAGAAGAAGTTAATGAGAAAGCTATCAAAGAACTTTTAAGTAAGGAAAAGATTATCGTAAGCACTAATAAATGTCTTTTAACTAGTTATGGCAATAGTTATAAACTTACTTTAGATATTTCTTTGCAAAAAGAAATTACTTTAGTAGATGCATATTCTAGAATTTTGGAAATAGCTAGTAAAATATTTAAAAAATTTAAAAATATTGAACTTATAAGTATTTATAAGAGTCCAATAAGAGTAAAGAAAGAAGTGAAGAAAAATGCCCGAAATAGCCGAAGTAGAAACAGTAAGAAGAGTACTAAAAAAACAGGTTCTAAACAAAAAAATAAAAAACGTTAATATTCTTTATGAGAAAATGTTAGAAAGTAATCCTAAAGAGTTTAAAGAAAAATTAGTAGGACTAGAATTTAAAGATATATTAAGAAGAGGTAAATGGCTAATTTTTGATTTAGGAGATTACTATTTAACAAGTCACTTACGAATGGAAGGAAAATACTTTGTAAAAAGTAGTAATGATGAACTTTTAAAACATGAACATATTATATTTTCTTTTGTTGATGGTACTGATTTAAGATATCATGACACAAGAAAGTTTGGCAAAATGTGTTTGCTAAAAAAAGATGAACTAGATAGTTATGAAGGCATAAAAAAACAAGGTATTGAACCTATTGATGAGAAGTTGTCAAAAGAGTATTTATATGAAAGTTTTAAGAAAAGTAAACTACCAATGAAAACATTATTACTTGACCAGACAATTATTTCGGGGCTTGGTAATATCTATGCTGATGAAGTGCTCTTTGCTTCCAGGATAAATCCGTTAAAAAAAGGCATCGATATAACTGTAGATGAGTGCCAAAATATTGTCGATAGTTCCAAAAAAATTATTGAACAAGCAATTAAAAACGGTGGAACTACTATTCGAAGTTATACATCGAGTTTGGGGGTTGTTGGAACTAATCAAAATTATTTAAAAGTTCATAAACGCGAAGGAAAGAAATGTTTTATTTGTAATTCGATAATTGAAAGAGTCAAAGTAGGTGGAAGGAGTACTTATTTCTGTTCTAAATGTCAAAAATAAACCTCGAAAGAGGTTTTTTTGTTAACACCAATCAATAGAATTATATCTTCTATCTTCTTCTTGAGTTTTTTCTTTTTTCATTATATCTTTATTTAAACTTGGATAAGTATCAATTACTGCTTGTTCAAAATTTGCTCCAAAGACTTGTAATTTAGCAATGATATTTTGCATTCCTAAGAGTAAATCTTTTAATTCTTGATTGTCTTTAACTTTATCTATATTATCATATCTTTTCTTTAAGGATTCAAATTGCTTTTTTAGATTATCGGTAGCAATACTTATATCAACAGAATCTTTTATATCCTTACTTACTTCTTTTTGTTCTTCTTCGGCTAGACCTTTAATTACTCCAATAGTAGATTCTACTGTTATTTCATTAGGTAATAAGTCTGGATTAAATATTAAACTATTTAAGTTAATTTTTCTTTGATATTTACTTACTTCATATCTAGGACCACCAAAACGATTTAGATGTAAATATATAAGATATGGGGAAGATTTCGTTTTATATTTAATAGAATGATTGAGATAAGCAGGAATAATTTCTAAATCATTTAGAAAAGCAACCTCACTATCACATAATGGATTTAACGAATGTATTTTATTAGTAAAATCAAAATCTTCGCAAAAAGTAACTCTGTCTATTCCAAGTTCTTTAATTTTTAAGGCAACTTGTTTTATTGTTTCAATGTCTTTTTGATGTTCTTCTAAATATGCAAAAAAGTAATCTTCTGCTAAGTTATTTTTTCTTTCACCTTTAACACTATAGCTTAAAATAGTAAAATCATATAAACATCCATATTTTTTCATTACTTCAATAGTATTTATGTGCTTTGCGATAAAAAGCTCATATTTTTTAGTACTAAAAAAGTGTTTTTTCATTCTAATATAATCAAAAACTTTTTTAACTAAATTTTTATTAATCTTCGATTTAATAAGTTTTTCTAAATCATAATTAAAAGATTTATAGTCCTCAAAAATTTCACATAAAACAATTAAATGATTAGTATATATATTTTTTACGTCATTATTATTTTTATCCATTTTTCAAAATCTCCCTCTGTATTTATATTCTAACATATTTTGCTAGTTGTAATAGATTTATTTTTTTTCTCCAAATAGGCAATATTTTCTTTTTTATCATTGTTAATTATGGAATCATATTGTTCTTTAACTAATCTAAAATACTCATCTTTATTTGTACTGACTAAATCTTGTATTTCATCAAATGTCTTATTTATTAGCACTTCTTTAGATAACGGATTAATCACTTCTTGAACAAGACCATTTTTTAATTCTAATTTTTCTTTAAATCTTTCTAATTCACTTATGATAAATTGAATAAAAATATCTTCAGTATACTTATTATAAAGGGTTTTTATTATAGTATCTACTTCTTCTAAAGGATTATTTCCAAAATTTAATATTTCAAAATTATCATTAAGAATACAATTAATTTTTCCTGGAGTAAAAACACTATATTTTCCTTGTAATTTATCCATTGTTTTAGTTATTTCTAAATCATGGTAATAAGTAGTATTTGTATTTCTATCGGGATAACTATATCCAGCATATAAAACGGCGAAACTAACAGAATCTGTATCAAAATTAGAATAATCTTTTATTTTATCTAAAGGAGTATATAAAGCTTCACATAAACTATGGTTATCAATATTTTCAAAACAAGCTCCATCAATAATATAACCCTCATGTCTACATCTAGAACCAACAATTATATTATCATTTATATCAAAATAAAATTGGTCTGGTCTGTTTTTATTTAAAGTTTCTGGAGTGTCATGTATTAATAAACGTTGAAAGAAATTGATATATTTTTTTTCTAAAAAGTTTGTTTTATATATAGATGATAATAATTCATAATTTCTTTTATTATTTTCTTCTTTAACTTCTTTAAAATATTTAATTAAAAATTTAGAACCATCTTGACGACTATAAACTCTAATGACATTAGGTTTTGTTCTTTCGAAGATTAAACCATACTCATTATTGCGAATTGTTATTCTTTCTAAAATAGGTGTTTCCTCATTAGTTTTATAAATACTTTCTCTTTTATATAAAGGACTAGTAGATGTTACTTTAATAAAATTTAATAGATTTTCATTATCAGGAGAAGCAAACCCTAGTACTTCACTATAAGGACTATAAGTTGCTATAGTTGAAGTTTCTTTTTTTCTGTCTAATACTTCTAATGATAATTCGTCCATATCAATTTTTCCTATTTGATAATCAGTTAATCTTGATATATCAATAGGAATTCTAAATAAATTAGCTAAATTAGTTAAAATATCTCTTTCAAAATTATTTTGCTTATAAATTTTTTGAATTTTTCCAATTAAATCTCTTTTTGTATACATTTCAAAACCTCCATTTGAATTTATTCTAGCATATTCCATTATTTTTTAATAGGTTTATTTTTTATTTCAAAATCTGCCGTATTTTTAGTTAACAAGTCATAGATTAACGATGCTTTCATCTCATATTCATAAATTAATGATTCTCTATTAACTGTAATTGGTATTTTTGAATCTTTTTTAACTTTATTTAAATACTTTTGTCCTTTATCATTAAAGCCTAAAACTTTGATATAAGATAGTTCTGTCTTAAAATTATCTTCTTTCGTAAGACCAATTAAAATATGAATAAACATCCGATTAATTTTGTTGTAAGTATATCTTTTAGTTTTTACTTTTTCTATTAATTCTTCTAATGAATCACTTTCCAAGATTGCTTTTTTTAGTCGATTTTCAATACCTTCATCAACGGTTAAATAAATACTTAAATCTTTGTCCGTTAATATTTTATATTTAAGTAACTCGAAATAACTTTTAGGAGTTTTAAGAAAAGGAATAACAGATGTAGGTAAATATTTTCTAATATCTTTTTTGTTTTTAATTTTTTCTCGAATATTTGAGGCACTTACTATTTCTTCATTACTTTCTATATCATGATAGTCATTAGTTCTTTTAATCGACTTTGGAATAATTCTAGAATTAATCATCTTAATTGCTTTAATATAAGATATCCCTAATAAATCATTGGGGTGATTAAAATCTTCTTTAATATTTAGAGCTTTTGCCAATGCAGTAGGATAGTTATCCCCATTATTTAAATATTTTTTTAAGAGTATTTGATAGTCTTCATCATATAATTCGATACTTGCTATTTTATCTAACAACTCAATATTGTTAGATTCACTACCAAAGATAATTTCATCTGTATTTAGGGAGTCTAATATTTTAATAGCATTTAGAGCAAAGATATCAGCACTTTGTGTGCCGTAAATAAAAGGTAGTTCAACTACTAAATCAATGCCATTATCTAAAGCTATCTTAGTTTTATCTTCTTTTGTTAGTAAACTTATTTCTCCTCTTTGTAAAAAGTAACCATTTAATACTAAGATAATTAGTGAATCTTTTTCTAATTTTTTAATTTCTTTTAGATGCTTTAAATGCCCGTTGTGAAAAGGGTTATATTCTGCTATAATACCTATGGCTTTCATAAGGCTTCACCTCTTACACGTATTGTAACACAGATTAGGATTGATATAATGAAAAAATTAAAGAAAGATAATAATGGTTATGTTCTTTTAAAAAAAATGAATAGGTTAGGATTTATTCCTAGAAGTTTTATCTATAATGACGAATGCGTTTTTTGTAAGTTATCAACAGATAACTGCCTTTTTAACGAAATGATTGTCGAAATGATAGCTAAAGATTATGGAATAAGCGTTGCTGAAACTTGTATAGGTATATATAAAACAAGTACTTATATTCTAAGTAAGTCAGTTTATAATCCCTATTTAGAAGATATGTTCACTTTAAAAGATTTAACTAATAATTCTTATCATTTTTTTAACGATTTTGAAAGTATAGAATCTTTATTAATGAATAAATTTCCTAATGACTATAAAATTCTTATGGAAGAATTAAAAGAAATTTTTTTATTTGATGCTTTAATAGGCAATAGTGATCGAAATTATAAGAATTTAGCCATTGTAGTAAATAAAATAAGTAGGGAAATTCATTTTGCACCTCTTTATGATAATGAATTTATGCTCGATAAAGTTACTATTACAATAGGTAGGTATGGCTTAGGAATTAATAAAGATAGCTTTAAAAGTAATATAAACTTTTTGGAAAGCTTTCTTTTAGAGAATGATTCTAAATATACAGATTATTTATTGAGTAAGTTATGGATTATTGAAAAAGATAATATTTTAAAAGTATTTGAAAAAGTTGAAAGCGAAAAAAATGTGGAGTTATCAATGTTTAATAAAGAAGAATATTTAAGGCTTTTTGAAATTAACAGAAGAATGATCATCTGTGTTGCTGAAAGAGTAAAAAGTAAAAAAAGAGTAGAATTAAGAAAGATTATATAAAAGTTAATAACCATATAAAAAAATGGTTTTTTTGTTTGCAATAATCTAATTATTGTTGAAATTTAGTGAAAAATTAAAGAAATTTTACGAAAAAAAGAGGAATTTCGCCTTTCATAGTGTAAGTATAAGGGTGAAGGAGGAAAAATAATGAA
>CAOJBM010000011.1 GCA_948329525.1 uncultured Mycoplasmatota bacterium | reverse complement strand
TAAATAAGAAATGTAGTTAAAAAATATCTTAACTACATTATACGAGGAGTTGAAAAGAGCATTTAGTAAGTTTTTAAAAGCAACCAACAGTTGCTTTTTGTGTATGCAACTAATGGTTGCTTGCTGTTAAGATTAGTACATTTTATGATGAGGTTGAAAGAAGTAAAATCTTTCAAACATAAAAAAGGAGGAGGTGAAAAAAGAAATGAAAAAAATAGGAATATTGTTTGTAGGATTTCTGTTAATGACTATCCCAATAAAAGTACATGCAGCAGATACGCCAGCTATAGGTGGAAAGATGGATAGAGGTGTAAGTAGAGTTTCAACATATATAGGGGAAGGAGCAACAAGTTTTCAAACGTTAATTGTTAGAGCAGCTGATAATTGGACAAGTCCTGGATGGGCTAGTGATGTAGGATTTGCTTATGCTCCTAATAGTAAAGGAACTATGCTTGATATATATTGCTATTCAAAAAGTTATTTTGGTGGTAATATGAGAGCAAATGCTGAAACAACTTGGTATGATATAAATGGAAAAATGATACCTTGGCCTCGTTCTGGAACTTATAGATATGCAAAAATAGTAGGAAATACAGATTCCTTAAATACTTTGGCAATAAATGTAAGAACAGCTGTTTTTGCCCATGAAATGGGGCATGCATTTGGATTAGACCATAATGATGCGACAACAAATAGTATAATGTATGGTGAAGCTACTAAAAGAGCTTTAAAAGTTCAAAAAATTGATACAAATACGGTAAATAGGTTATATTAAAATTTATTTAAAGAAAGGAGTAACATATGAAAAAAATAATCTTAACTACTATTATAGCTATAATTGCAACTGTAGGAGGTTTTTCTGTTGTTTATAAAAACTTAAATCAAAATGAAAAAAATTCAGTAATTAGCACAAATGAGAAATTAGAAGAAAAAAACATATATCATACTGAGTATCAAACAAGCTATTCATTTGATTTAAAAAATCTTGATGAAATGTACGATAATCATGAATTTATTGCAATTGTCCATATTGATAGATTAAATCCTGCTACAACATATAGAGAAAAAACTGATGAATATATAAAGCCCTATACATCAGGTAAAGCAACCATTTTAAAAACTTTAAAAGGTAATTTTAATAGTTCTGAAATAACATTTTTAAGACTTGGAGGTATAGTTTCTTATACTGATTATGAAAAATCTCTTTATCCTTCTGCAAGAGAAAAATTAAATGAATTATTTCAAGGAGATAAGACCACAACATTTGTTGAAGATAAATCTAAAGATGATATAGATATTGAAGACGGAAAAACGTATTTAGTTTATATGAATAGAGATAATGAATTTCATAATGAGAATGAATATACTATTGAAGCTTTTGAATATGGTTTAAGAGAAGTAAATTTAAATACTAATACAAGAAGTTTAAATATAAATTCAAATGAAATTTTAATAAAAAACAATAAAACAAATGAGTATGAAAGTATAGATAAAGCTGTAAGTAAAGAAATTTCAAAACAATTTGTAGATGAAATAAAAGAATAATATTTTATAATAGAAAAGCAATATTTTTTTGGTATTATATTGCTTTTTTTGAAAGAAAGTTAAAAGATAAATATAATTTAAACAAAAATTTTTAACTAAACCAATAAGTTAACAATTTTTTCTTATCAAAAATAATTAAAGCTTTGTTATTTGATTAAGAAGTAAGTGATGTATTAATAAGAATATTATATAAAAACAATAGATGATAAGAATTAATTATTACTAAAATATAATGAAATTAAATATGTATCTATGATAAAATGAGATAGTAGTAGGTGAGTGTTATGGAATTAAAAAATGTTAGCAAAATTTATAAATTAAAAGGAGAAGAAATAGTAGCTTTAAAAGATTTTTCTTATAAATTTGAATCTGGAAAATTATACGGGATAATGGGGCATTCAGGTAGTGGTAAATCAACATTAATAAATATTCTTAGCTTACTTGAAATACCAACAAGTGGGACTTATATATTAGATAAAAAAGATGTTTCAAAATTGAATAGTAGTGAACTTGCTAATTTAAGACTAAATACAATCGGTTTTGTTTTTCAAGATTTTTACTTAGATGAAAATATGACAGCTTTAGAAAATATTATGTTACCGCTTTTAATAAATAAGAGTTTGAATTTTAATGAGAAAGTTAAAAAAGCAAAGAAGTTACTAAATGAAGTAGGGCTTGATAATAGAATAAAACACTTTCCTAAAGAGTTATCAGGTGGAGAAAAGCAAAGAGTTGCAATAGCAAGAGCCCTAGCTAATGAACCTAAAATAATTTTAGCAGATGAACCAACAGGAAACTTAGATGAAGAAAATGAGAAGATAATATTTGAACAATTAAAGAAATTAAGTAAAGATGGAAAATGTGTCATTGTTGTATCACATAGTGATGAGATAAATAAATATGCAGATGAAATAATAAAAATATCTAAAGGAAAGAAAGTTGGTAAAAATGAAGATAAGTGAACATTTCTTTCTATTAAAAAGAAGAATTTTTAAGAAAAATAATATTATTTTCATAGTAGTTATGATGATTTTATTATTAGCGATGTTTGCATCTTTAACAATAATGTCTCTTTTTGTTACAAATGAATTATCTTCTTTAAATAGAAAGTTGTCTAGTAGAGAAATATATGTTTATCCTCCGTTAAAAAAAGAAGTTTTAACAATAGAAGATTTAGATATAATAAAAAATATTGACCATATAGATTATGTTGGTGGAAAAATATTTTCTGGTAGCATAGAACTTTATATAGATGAATTAAACAAACCTTTTTCTGAAGCTTCAATAAATGTAACTCCATTATTAGATAGTGTTGAGCCTAAAATGGTTAAAGGAAGTGGAAATATTAATAATGGTGAAATGATATGTCCAGTAAACTTTTATCCTTATGAAGTTTATTATTTTGATGATAAAAAAGATGAGGATAGTGAGGAAACTGATGAAGTTTTTGAAATGAAGAAAAAGATAATTAAAAGTGCTCTTTTAAATTCCAAAGATTTTATAGGCAAAACTATAGCTGGAAAATATTCGAATTATGATTATCGTATCGATTATGAAACTTATAAAGAAGAGTACAATACCAAAGATTTTAAAATAGTTGGAGCATATAAAGAGAGTTATACAATGGATTCTTTTAATACCTGTTATGTAACTAAAGAAGATTTCTTCGAGATGGCGTCTTTTCAAAATCAAAAGAAGAAAGAACAAGAGATAAATAAGGAATATAGTGGAATTATGGTTTTAATAGATGATTATAAAAATATGAGTTCTGTTCATCAAGAATTAAATAAATTAAATTATGTCTATGAAGATCATCAAGAAGTTGATAAAGCAGATAAACTATTTTTTACCTATGCTCCAATGTTTATTACAATTATTATAGTATTAATAGCTATAAACATAATTTATAATTTTAATAGTAAGAAAATAAAAGGACGAGTTAGTAATTATGTACTACTTAAGTCAATAGGGTATGATAATAAGACGATTACAATTAATGAGATATTAGAAAATGTAATTTGTTATTTAATAAGTTTTATTTTATCTTTAATTATTTTTATTATTTGTTTTATATATATTAAAACTAATTTTATAGCAAGTTATGTTGTATTAGGATATCTAATAAATATTCCAATACTTGCTATAATATCTATTTTTATAATTGTCTTATGCCTTTTAATAATTATTAATAATAAACTAGTAGCTAAGAAAATAAAACGAAGTGTTTTAGAAATGATGAGGAATGAAATATGATGTTACTTAAAAGTTTCTTTAGAAAAAGAACGATTAAAAATTACTTTATCATTTTTTTACTAACATTTACTTTGATTTTTACTTCTTGTTTTCTTAAAAGATTTTATATTGATAAGCAAAACGAATTATATAAAACGTCTTATATCTGGTTTTATACTAATGATATAAATATAAAAGAAATAAAACATGAAAATATTAAAGATGTAGTAGTAGGTCTTTGGTTAGACAGATATACTTTTGTCAAAAGTAGTCAGTTATCAGGTGACGAAATAATAGTTCCTAGTGAAAAAACTTTTCCGACTGCTGAAGAAATATACCATATAAATGATAACTTTTCTTTGGAAGAGTATAATTTGAATTTAAGAATTATAGAAAAAAATGAGTTTGATGATTTATATTATATAAGTGAAAATAATTTTGAAAAGTTAAATAATAGTAATATGGAGAAAATTTATATTGTTACTTTAAAGAGTTATCTTCCCGAAAATCAAAAAGTTACAGAAGATTTTCTTCAAGATAAATTTAATATTATCCTAGGTTTTAAAAATAATGCTCAAGGAAGAAGAGATTATCTTGGCAGAATAAATATGATTAATCTTTTTGTTATAATATGTGTTATTTTCTTTAGTATTGTTTTTGTTATAACTTTAATAAATATAGTAGTTGATGAACAGAAGACTAATAAGCTATATTATGTTATTGGTTATAATAAAGTTCGAATCTTTTTGATTTTAATAAGTAAAGTAATAACATTGCTAATTCTTCCCTTAATTGTATCTTTAGGAATTTCTTTTATATTTATAAATTTATTTAAAATATTTATGTAAGCTGATAATTAAGAAAACTCTATCTTTTTGGAGAGTTTTTTTGGTATAATAAAATCGGTGATATATATGAATATGAAAGATTTAAAAGTAGTGTTTATGGGTACTCCTGATTTTGCAGTTCCAATATTAGAAACTTTAATAGAAAATACTAATGTAGTAATGGTCGTAAGTCAACCAGATGCTTTAGTAGGTAGAAAAAAAGAGTTAACAATGACTCCTGTTAAGAAGTTAGCACAAGAACATAACATAGAAGTTTATCAGCCTAAAAAATTGAGAGAAAATATTGAACGAATTATTGCTAAGAAACCTGATATTATAATTACTTGTGCTTATGGTCAAATATTACCAGAAGAACTTCTTATAAGGCCTTTATATGGTTGTATTAATGTTCATGCTTCACTTCTTCCAGAGTATCGTGGTGGCGCACCAATTCATCATGCTATAATTGATGGGGCAGAAAAAACTGGTGTTACCATAATGTATATGGATAAAAGTATGGATACAGGTAATATCATTAATAGCGAAGAGTGTATGATTGAAGATGATGACAACGTGTTGACTCTTCACGAAAAATTAAGTGCAATGGGAGCGAGCCTTTTACTTCGAACTTTGCCAAAAATAATTGATGGCACAAATTTTGATATCCCACAAGATAATGAGATGGCGACATATGCCTATAATGTTACAAGAGAAGATGAAAGACTAGATTTTAATAAAACAAGTAGGGAAGTTTTTAATAAAGTTCGAGGTCTTTATCCTTGGCCTTTAGCTAATACAATCATTAATGATACAGAAATTAAAATATTAAAGTGTCATATTTTAGATGATAGTCGTAATTTATCACCTGGAACTATTGCTATTTTAAATAAAAAAGAATTAGGAATTAAAACAAAAGATGGTATAGTTTTAATAGATAGAGTTAAGCCATTTGGAAAAAAAGAAATGGATATAGTTGATTACATTAATGGTTTAGATAAAGAAAAAGTAATCAATTCCATAGTTCAATGAAAAATAAATTATGGGTTATTTATGTTATACTAATATTAGTGGTTTTAAGTTATATAATGTTTTTTATGCCAATAAAAAAAGACGAAAACTTAGAAAAAAGTAATGTTAGCCAAGAACAAGTATATGGAACTTTAGAAGATATGTTTACAATGCTCTTAAAAGAAAATTATGAGTACACATATAATGTTTTAATTGGTACAGAAAAGTATTTATATGAAGGTAAAAAGGATGGAAATAGAGAAAAAGGAACTTTTACAAGTAAAGATGAGACTCAATCATATAATAATATCAATGATTTTATTAATAAGAATTTTATCAATCCATCATATATTTATAACTTAATTAAGAATTTAGAATATAATAAAGATAAATATGATAATGTTAGAGTTTTTAATTATGAAACAAAAATAGATAATCTAGAAACTGAAATCGCTATTTATACTGATTATACAAGTATTACAAAAATTACGATAACAAATATTAAAGAACAATATATATTAAATTATAAAAATATTGGTTTTACAACTATAGATTGACATATAGAAAAAGAAATGGTAGGATAAGCAATTACAAAGAGGGTGGCATGAGTGAAAAGAAGTAATTTTATGAAAGTATTTGTTAATATTTTAACAAGTGCAAGAGTTTTAGGAGCTTTAATTATTATTCCTATTTATTTTAAATGGGGTGGAATAGTTGCATCTATTACTTCAGGGCTTTTATTTATAACTGATTTTTTAGATGGTCTTTTAGCAAGAAGTTTTCATGTTCAGTCTTTCTTTGGGAGTATTATTGATGCGGTTTCTGATAAACTACTAGGAATTTCTATATTAATTGTTCTTGCTCTTATTAACTATCTTTATATCTTACCAATTTTATTAGAATTAGGCATTTTAATAGTTAATACAGTTAGTTTTAAAATGGGAAATAATACCAAGACTAGTTTTAAAGGAAAAATTAAAACCAATATATTAGACATTGTTTTAGTTATTAGTTTATTTGTAATTGCTAATTCTTTTGATAATATGATTTTAAATATTATTTTAATTCCTTTAATTATAAGTGAACTAATTGTTATTGTTGATTATTTTATAAAAGCTCGTAAAAATACTTCTTTACATAAAAAGGAACATCTTAATGTTCTTCGCAAAAAAACAAATAAAGAATTATGGCATGATTTATTTGATACCGATTTTTATTTAAAATATCGTAATGATAGTATAACAAAATTATTCTATATAGTTAAATAATAAGTAATAATCTTGAAATTGCTTAATAAAATTTATTAGGTGATTTTTTTGAAATTTATAGCTCATAGAGGAGTAGTAAAAGAAGGACTTAAAGAAAATACAATGGAAGCTTTTCTTGAAGCAATAAAGAATTCTAATTATGAAGGTTTTGAGCTTGATGTAAGAGTTAGTAAAGATAAAGAATTTGTTATTCATCATAATTCTTTTATTAATGGTAAGTTATTAAAAAATCTGGATTATAAAGAATTAAAAGAATTAGGAGTTGTAAGATTAAAAGATGTTTTAAGATTAAAGACAGATAAAAAAATCTTTATTGAAATCAAAGATTTTGGTATTGATTTAGGAGAACTTACGAGGCTTTTATCTAAAACTAAATTAAATATTTACTTAATGAGTTTTGATAATAATATTATTAAAAAAGTTAGCACTTATAAGCGAAAGTTCAAAGTAGGAATTTTAAATTATTATCTTAATAGTGATGATAATTATCGCTATTTAGATTTTATTTGTCTGCTTTATTTAGGTATCAATGAAAAGACAATTAAAACTTTTGAAGAACAAGATATTGAAGTTATTTTATATGGACTTCCTAGTCACTTGAAAATAAAGGATTATAACGTTTCGGTCATAGCAGATGATGAATATGTGACAAAATTAAAAAAGTATTGACTACTTAACAAGAAATGCTATAATATTTTGCAAGTTAGGTGGTTATATGATGTTTGAACAATCAATTGATACTTTTCTACTTCAAGTTGTAATGAGGTATGGAACTGAAGGAAGAGAAATTCTTACAGAATTTCGTAATAAAGATATCTTAGATACTATTAATAGTATGAGTGATGAAGATTTAGATTCTTTTTTAAAACTTATTTCTGTAAATTTGTTTATGACAGAACATGTATTAAACTGGTTTATAGAAAAAGAGAGTCTTCATAGCGAAAGAAGATTTGATTATGATACATTTTATCATAGTTGTTATCAAAAAATCTCTGATTTGTTAAAAGAAAATAATTTAGATGATGCTCGCTATTATGCTATTATATATAAAAAAATGATTGAAAATATTAGGGCTAATATAAAATCAGCTTCTGATATTAAAGGAGTTTTTACTACTACATACCAAGTTAAAGATGAATTGAAATTAACTGAGGCGCAGAATATTTATCGATTTAAAAAATCACTTCAAGACTATTTTAGCAAGATAGTTAAAGACTATGGTTTTGACGCTGATGTTTCAATTATCACTGAAGATATTTTAATGCTTGTAGATTATATTTTAAATGGCTTAGGCTGTGAAGATATTTTAAGTAAATTATCTTTTGTTAATGGTAAAGAAGGTTTACTTGCAACTTTAAAAAATTATGAAGATGAATTTAAAGAAATTTTAGGTAAATTAGCTTTTGATAAAAATAATAATTTTGCTATTTTAACAAATAAATTTGAAAGAGAAGAATTAGATATTTACTTATTTGTTCTAGAAGGTCTTGAAAAGACTAAAAAAGTAAATGAAACAAATTTAATAGATAGTATCTTTAGTACTAAAAATTCTTCATTACAAAAGAAGAATCCTAGTACAATATAGAGGCTTAAATGAGAAATAATTTAACTGCGAAGAATTATTATACCTAAAACTTGTTAAGGGAATAGAAAAAGATTCTTCAAAGAAAATTAATTTTTTACGTTCAAAAATTATTGATAAAGAAGTTTTAATATATGTCCAAAAAAGATTAGAAAATTTATATATTGAAATTTTAAGAAAACATAAAGTTTTTTTTATTTGAATTAATGCAAGAAGAAAAACTTGAAGGTTGGTGCTAGCAGACAACTGAATCGGCCATAGTATTTTTTAATGATGATGATTACATTGAAAGAGGATATATAAATCTCGATGAAGAGTTGTCAGAGTACTATCATTCATGGATTTGTTTTAAATTTAATGGGGAAGAGTATGTGCTTGACTCTTGTTTAGTTATTTTGTGTAGAAAAGGTGATTATGTTAAAGTTTATGAACCGATTGTTAAAGGAAAAGTGCCTGCTAAAAACGTTAAAGAAGAACTAATTAAACGAATTACTGCCCCAAAAGAAGAACTTACTTCTATAGAACAACAAGAATTTCAATCATTTATAAAGATTATGGTAACTCCAGAAAGTTTTACCCGAATAGAAGAGGAAGTTAGAATTGATTATCTAAATGATGTAAATAGTCCATTCTTTAGAAATGGGTGTGGATACAAAGGTGAAATAGATAATGACAAAATCAAAAAATTAACTGTTCATTTTTATAAACCATACATAATAAATAAGTAGAAAACTTAACTACTTATTTTTTTAATGCGCTATTTACATCTTTGTGCTATAATAATTTTATAGTAAAGAGGTGGCAAAAGTGCAAAATGATGAGCTTGAAAAGACAAAGTGTTTAGATGAGGATTTAGCGGAATTGAAAGAAGAGAAAGAAGATATTTACGAAGAGTATAAAAAAATACTTCGCGAAGAAAAATATAGTAATGTTTCTCAAGTTATAGAAGAAGATTCTAAAGAATATGAAACATTAGATTTAGAACCTTCTAACAAAAATGAAGTAGAACTAGGAGAAGAAAAACCAAAAAAAGAAAAATTAATAGCTAAAATAAAAAACAAATGGCATAATATGAGCAAAAAACAAAAAATAATTGCTATTATCATAGCAATACTTCTTGTAATTTTGATAGTGGGTTTAATCGTTTTCTTTGTTACGAAGGACAAGAAAGAAGAACCAATTATTGATAAAAAAGAAGATGTTATAGTTATAAAAGATAATTACATTTATCGTAATGGTAGTTTATTCTTTTTGAGTGATGATGACGAAGAAATCGGGGAATATGAGTGTCAAAATAAAGACGAAAACAAATGTTATGTGGCTTATAATGGGGTTACAGAAGACAATTTAAATGGTACTATCAATGTTTATGAAGATGGTAGTGCTATTGAAAAAAGATTAGATATTTATAATGAGAGATATGCTTTTGTCTTTGATAGCGATAAAGATGAAGATGTAATTACTTTTTATGATTTTAAAGAAAAAGAAAAAGTCGAAGAATTTAAAGTAGTAAAAGCTTATAAAGTAAATGATATTAGTTATATAGTTGTTAAAGACAAAAAAGATAATTATGCTCTTTATGAAATGGGTAGTGATGGTTTAGTAAAAAAAATAGAAGGGGAATATCAATATTTAGGTATTATTGAATCAAAAGAAAATAATCATGTAATTGCTTCTACTGGTACTGCTAATTATTTATTAGATTATGAAGGAAAAGAACTTACAAAATTAATACCACAAAGAATAGTTGATTATAGTGATGATTATGTTGTTACTTTAGATAAAGGTGTTTATAGTTTATATACTTATGATAATAAAGAGAAAATTACTGGTTCAAAGTATATGATGCTTGAAAAAGATTATATTTATTCTATCGATAGCAGTAATGCTTTGTTTGTTAAAGATAAAGATTTTAATAAATTAAATGAAGAAGGAATAAAACTTGCTTCTGAAGAATTTCAAGTTAAAAATGAATACTCGAAAGAAGGTGTAAAAACAAAAAGTATCTTTGCTTTTATGGTTAATTATGGAGAAGATAAAATAACTCTTACTTTAAGTACAGATGATAACAAAAGTTTCTCATATGTTTATTTAAATTTAGAAGAAGCAAAATTTAATCAAAAACTAAAATATTATAGTTATTTAGATGGGAAATTGTATTTTTATGAAGATGAAGAAAAAGATAAATTAATTGGTTCTTATAAATGTAATAATACAAATGAAAAGTTTGATGGCGACTCATTAACAAATTGTCATCCAGCATTTGATACTATTTTTGAGGATAATGATATAACTAACGATAAAGGTCGAGTTAGTATGACTCCAATATATAATAAAAGATACATTTTTATTGAAGATAGTTCTAATAATACGAAAACTATAAATTTATATGACTTAAATGATAATACTATATTAAGTTCTTATGAAGATGTTAATACGTATACAACTGCTAATAAGGGAGAACTTGCATTAGTTTCGGTAAGTACTACAAATGTTATAGTAAAAAATAAAAATGGCAAATATGGCATGGTAAGTATTGGAAATGATAAACCATCTCCAGTTTATCCTTTAGATTATAATTATATGGAAATGATTGGCGATAAAGTATTAGCTAAAAACAAAGATAATAAATGGTTAATCATATATGGCAAAGATAATACTAGTGCTTTATTTGATGATAAGATTAGAGGCTTTATAGGAACTAATTATCTAAAAACCAAGTCTGATAGTGGGTATAACGTTTATAAAACTACAGGTGGCGAGAAAATAAATAAAATAGTTCATACTTATGTTGAATTATATAATGATTTCTATGCTGGTGTAGATAGTTCGAATAAATTAATGCTTTATGATTATGAAGGCAAGGCAATAATTGATGAAGCTGTTGAACTTAAAAGTACAAACTATTATGGTAATGAATCCAAAGCATTTATTATAGCTGTTTCAGGTACGACATATAATATTCAAGTTTTAAGTGGCGATACTTATAATACAGTTACAAGAACTAAGAAGGAAGAAGTAGAAGCATCAAAGAAAGAAGAAACAGAAGAACCTGGTGATAGAATAGAAAACGAAGAATAGGAGAGGTTATATGGAGAATGGAAATAAAGGAGCACTGATAATAATAGTTCTTCTTTTGATTGTTTTTGTTCCTTTAGCATTTTTAACTACTACTTATAAATTTAAAGAAAATAAAGAAAAAGAAAAGAAAACTGAAGCACCATCTCTACCAGAATTTTATGAAAATGGAAATCTTAATTTTGTTGAATACAATAGCCTTTTAGGCACTTATAATTGTAATAATACAAATGAAGCAGGTTTTTGTGGCTATGCTTATGAGACGATAGATGATGATAATTATGTACTAGATTATTACGAAGATACTTACTTAGATGAATTAGGAATAATAAATAGTAAATATACTTTTTTAATAGACACAGATGCAACGTATGATCAAAATAATACTGAGAATAAAGAAGTGTTTTTATATGATATTGAGCAAGATAAAATTATTGGAACATATAGAGCTGTTAAAAACTATACTATTGGGCTTAATGGGGATTATTTTATTGTCAAAGATTTAAATGATTTATGGGGAGTAATAAAATTAGAAGAAGGTATTACCCAAGTAATTCCTTTTGAATATGAATATATTGGTGTTCAAAATCAACTTGCGAATGCGAAAGAGACTTTAGATACAGAACTTTTTGTTGGATATAAAAATCGTTTTTGGTATCTTATAGGTAATAATGGGATAGTTTTAAGTTCTCCTCTTGCAGCAGGGATTTATGAGTATGATAGTGATATAATAATAGGTGTACTTAATAATAAATATTCGTTATATAATTATTATGGAAATATGTTATTAAATAGTGCTTCTTATGATGGTATGAAAATAATTGGAAAGTATGTTTTTACTTTAAATTCTTTTGGCAAATATGAAGTAATCAATTATAATACTAATGAAGTAGTATCTAGTAAAACTGTTGATATTGAAAATATTGATGATATAAAATATGATTTTAATGAAGATGGGACAATAAATTTATATAAAGGCGATAATATCCTAGAAACAATTAAATAAGCATTCTAACTTTGGAATGCTTTATTTATTCAAAATGATAATGCTAAAATAAAAAGTTGAAGATTTCTCTACAACGCTTATTTAGTTCCTAAAATATTTTCGATTTCTATAATGGATAGATTAGTACTTTTGGCAATAATTTCGATACTTACATTATTCTTAAATAATGATTTAACTATCTCAGTCATCTTTTTCTATTCGCCTTCTTGAGATCCAATTTTTCGCATTTCTTCAGCCATTGCTTGTTTACGATCATAGTTGAACTTTAAATCATCTTCTTCTATTAAGAAATTCTTAGCATCACTTACATATTCTTGCACAATTTCCATCTCCCTCATTAGTCTATCTAACTTACTTACATCTTTTTCTATTAAGGCATAGATATATTTTTCTACTTCATCTAAGCCTTCAATACCTAGATTATAGCATTTTTTAGTAAATTGGGAATATAGATATTAATAATCATGATAGCATCTGTTAGGACTATTCCTTCTTCATCTTTGATGTAATTTATATAATAAGTTTCATCTTTTCCAAGAAAAGCAAAATTATTGAAATTAATTAAGATACTTTGACGATATTTATCATAATTTTTACTTTTTTTGACCATTGCACTAAATTGCCTGTTATTACGATGTAATACTTCGATACTAGAATTATTGTTCATTTCCATTGTATTAATAGTTTCATAAGCAATATATTTTTTTACCTTTAGGGTGATTAAATATTGTGTGAAACATATTATCACTAACAATGGATATTTTATCAATTTGATTACGTGGTTTAAGGATCCAAATATTATCACTTCTAGGAGGTAGGGAATATAAAGTAGTAATCTCATTTCTTCTTTCTTTTAAAGAAGGAAATACATCATTTTTGGTCATTTTCATCGCCTCGATTTTATTTCAAATTAAAAGAGTAAGTCATTTATCCTTTCAACCTTATATATACACTGTTAATCTTCTATTTCTTCTTTTTTTAGAGGAAATTTATACAAAAACCTGGAAAAAAGTAACTGCCTTGTTTATTTTATAAATTTTTTGTTAGATTTATATTTAATACCCAATCAATAGAATAATTACTCATTTTGCATAATATGATTAAAGGCTCGCTTTTAATAAGACAATTGCTTTGTTCATATCTACATAAAGCAGAACAAATTAGTGTTCTTTTTTCCTATTAGATAATTTTAATAAATAGTCAATGTTAACTATATTAATCAGCTAGTTCAATGATTCTTTTTGTTGCTATAGGAGTTTTATTATTTTACCATAAAGAATAAGTTACTTTAGAAACATTGAGTTTATTGGCTATTGTGATAGCTTTAAAATCTTCTTTTTCTCTTAAATCGATTAACCTATTGTCTTCCATTTGTGTCACTTCCAATATAAAAATTCTCTCATAAAAAAATAAAAACGTATATTTGTTAATTATATAGGGACAAAAAATGTTATAATTTTATTAGCAGGTGACTTAATGAAAAGAATAAAAAAGTTGAAAAAGATTATTTTAACTAATAACTTTTATGATATAAAAATTTACCGATTACTGGATTCAGGAGTTCTTGATTCTGTAGTGGAAATAATTCTTTAAAAGAACATAGCTTAAATACTATGAATTAAATAAACATAATAATGCTATTAAATAATTTTGTTCATTTTTTTAAAATTAATTTTAAAAATTTGTGTCCCATTTTTTGTTATGTGCTTCAAAACATAGTTAGAAGAAATGAAAATTTTTTTCTTAAATATTTAATGAATGTTAAATCTGTTAGTGCAGAAAATAACTTTCATTATTATGAATTATGGAGTTACAAATTATCTGTAGCTAATTTTATAAAAAATACTTGCTTTATTTCTGTAAGTAAATTTTTTAAAAATAACAAACTTGCAATTAAAAACAATAGTGACTAAAACGAAATAGAGATTTATAAAATTTTTACATTATTAAAAAATATTACAAATTCTATAGATAACGATATAGCTTTACCTTTTGATAATTTAACTCTTTATCTTGAAAATTCTAATATAAGTGAAGAACTTAGAAAAACCCTTTATTGATGAATTGTTTTCTAATTTAATTAAGTCTAAAGATATTTAAATAAAAATAAGTAATTAGAAACCTTACTTACATAGCTATTGCAAAAATAGCTTTTTTGCATGCAATAATTCGATTTTTGCAAAAAAAGCTTCAAAAATGTTCAAAAAATAAAGAAATTTTAAAAATAAAAGAGGAATTTGGACTTCGATAGTGTAATAGTAAGGGTGAAGGGAGGAAAACAAGAGATGAAAAAAGAGTATGTCATCAAACAACGAGATGCAAGAGATTGTGGGGCGTGCTGTTTGTTATCGATTATTAAATATTATGGTGGTTACATACCTATTGAAAAAATTAGACTTGATACTCATACAAATATTGAAGGAACAACTGCCTTAAATATTATTAAAGCAAGTAATACTTATGGCTTAGATGGAAAAGGAATTAAGACTAATTATAATGAATTATTAAATAGTGCTCAAATCCTACCAATAATTGCGCATCTAAAACTGAAAAATAATATGTTCCACTTTGTAGTTATTTATAAAATCGATAAAAATAGAGTTACAATAATGGACCCAGCCAAAGGTTATGTTAAGTTTTCAAAAAAAGAATTTAATGAGTTATGGACAGGAGTATGTATAATCCTTAAGCCTAGAACTAAAATTCTAAAAATGCATCAAGACAAATCAGTTTTAGCAACTTTTTTAAAAGCTGTTTCCAAAGATAAAAAAATATTGAATTTTATAATAATATTTAGTATTTGTTCCTTATTTCTTAATATAATTCTTTCGTTTTATTTAAAGATTTCAATTGACTTATTAGAATACAATTCTGTTACGTTTATACTTGCTATATTACTAACTTACTTAATTATGACAATTTTGAAAGTGTTCTTAGATCGTGAAAAGACGAAATATGAAATTTATTTAAATAAAAATCTTGATGGGCGAATGATTATACCTTTTATTAATCACTTATTTTATCTACCTTCAAATATCATTAAGAATAGAAGTGAAGGAGAAATAATGACAAGGGTAAATGATTATTCTTCAATTAAAGAAATGTTTACTAGTCTTTTATTATCATTTTTACTTGACTCAGTACTTGCTCTTTCAACTGTTTTTATTCTCTATATTATTAGTAAAAAACTATTTTTGATACTTTGTTTAATAGTTTTGCTATATGTACTAGTTAGTTTAATTTATAGCCCAATAATTTATAGAAAACTTAATGATAATATTGAACTTGAAACAGATTTCAACTCTAAATTAGTAGAAAATATTGGTAATATTGAATCAATAAAGAATCTAAATATAGTTGAAAATGTTTGTTCAAAGTTAGAATTTGCTAATCTAGCTTTTATTAAAGGCACTTATAACTTTAATAATTTAATCAATAATGAAAGAAGTATTTTAAATTTTATTAATGAAGTTGGTTTAACTCTAATTAACTGTCTTGGAATTTACTTAATTCTTAAAAATCAATTATCATTAATAAATTTAGTAACTTTTAATTCATTAGTAAGTTATTTTCTTTCTCCAGTAAAAGAACTGGCTGATATCATCCCTAAATATAATATTCTTAAAGTATCTTTTGCCAAAATTAATGAATTTATTGATTTAAAAGAAGAAAAACTTCTTCAAGAAACTCTTTCTGTAGATGGGGACATTGATATTAAAAATTTATCTTACTCTTACAACGGATATCAAGATGTCATTAAAAATTTTTCTTCTAAAATCATAAAAGGTACTAAAGTATTTATTGATGGGAAGAGTGGAGTTGGTAAAAGTACAATTTGTAAACTTTTAATGAAATATGATGAAGATTATAAAGGTAAAATCTTAATAGATGGTATAAATATTAAAGATATTGATACTAGTTCGATAAGAAATAGTATCACATATGTTTCACAAGATGAAAAATTGTTTACCGATACGATCTATAATAATCTAACTCTGTCTAAAGAAATAAGTGAGCAAGATTTAAAAGAAGTTATAACAACATGTTCTTTAGAAGATATTTTAGAAAAAAAACCTTTAAGACTTGATACAATGTTAATAGATGAGGGAGCAAATTTATCTGGTGGAGAAAAGCAAAGATTGATTCTAGCTAGAGCTTTACTTCAAAATAAAAATATTTTAATTTTAGATGAAGTTTTAAGTGAAGTTAGTGAAGAACTAGAGAAGTTGATTATTTCTAATTTGAAAAAGAAATATCAAGATAAGACAATTATTTATGTATCTCATAGAAAACTTAAAAATTGCTTTGATGCAAGAATAACTTTAGGAAGTGATATGTCTTGAAACATACTAATATATTATTCCCATTTAATGAAAAAATTAAAGTTAATAAATTGATTTTTTTGACGACCATTCTTTTAATTTTATTATTCATAAAACTATTACCCCTTACCTTACAAAATTTTGAATATATGTATGTTATACCAGAAGAATTTCCTGATAAAGTTGTCTTATCATCAGTCTTACCTTTAGAACAAAGCGAAAAAATATCACAAATTAAACAAGTTGTTTGTGATGATAAAAGTTATGATTTGCAAGATATAAAAATTACTCCTTTTATTGATGAATCTATGGGACAAGGATATAACAATATTGAGTTTGTGATTGAAAAAAATGATTGTTTTAAAACTTCAGTTATGCAAAAAGTTAAAGTGTTAAAAGAAAAACAAAGTATCAAAGAAAGAATAAAAAGGATCTTAAATTAGAATTAGAAAGGGTGTTTTAGATGAAAAGTTTAAGTAATGAAGAACTAGTTAATACTATTGGCGGTAGTTGGAAGACATTTGCTTTTATAGCAGCTGGAATTGTAGTATTTACTATTGGTGTAATTGATGGTTATTTAAGACCAAAAAAATGTAATTAAGAGAGGAGAAATTTAGCATGACATTAAATAATAAAGAATTAGTTAATATAACAGGTGGTGCAATCTCTGCAGCTTTAATTAACTCAATAATTAATGGTTTTAATAAACTACTTGATTTTGGTAGAACTGTTGGTACTGCTATAAGACGTGGTAGAACTGGCCAAGCTTGTAGAATTTAAGCCGAAAAGAGGATAAACCTCTTTTTTTTTGTCTTCTTTTACGTTATAATATCTAAAGAATAGGAGTGGGCATATTGAAAGAAAAAAATGGCTTTTTTGCAACATCTATAATTTATTCCTTCTTTTTAGTTTTTGCTCTCATATCTGCAATTTTACTTTCTAATTATGCTCATAATCGTTTATTAGTAAGAGATTTTAATATGGAAATAAAAAATGATTTAAATGCAAGAGGGAACAATAAATTAGCTAATTTAAAAAATCTATTACAAGATTCGGATTTTGAATCAGGAGCAGATACTTATTTTAAAACAGCGGGTAGTGCTTCTAAAGTTATAAATCAACATTATAATGGTTCTTTTAGTATAAAACTTGATAATGGAGTAGGTAGTATAACTCAAAGATTAGATTTGGAATATTTTAAAAAATTAAAATATAATGGTCTTCAAAATGGTCATATTTATTATTTACAAAGAAGATATTATACATTTGGTCAAACTGTATCTTTTAGTAATGCTAATGTTTATTTACAAGGTACTAATGATAATGGAACTACTAATGTATATGCTTTTAAGACGTTAGATTATAATAATGTAGATAATCCAAATTTATTAATAGAACAATCTTTATTTAGTAATTTGAATACTGTTTCCATAGATGGAACCTTTAACTGGGGTGTATTAGGTTCTATTGTTAAAGTAAATAGTACTGCTAAAATATGGGATTTCGTCATGGAATATAATTATAGTGGGAATATTCCTATCTATTTTGATAGCTTTATTTTAATTGATTTAACCCAAGTATATGGAGATAATATCGATGACTTACCTAGTATTGCTTGGTTGAATAGAAGTATTAATATAACCTCATTTATTGACAATAAATATATTATTAATAAAAGTGATTCACGAAACGATAATAATATCAAATCTTACTATAGTTCTTTATAATAAAATGTTTGCTTTTATTTTATTTATATTTTATAATACAAACTTATAAGAGGTGGAATTATGAGGCTAAATGCTTTAGATAAATCGATTTTAAGAAGAAAGATTGTAGAAAAACTAAATAAATTAGATTTAGATTATGGTGTTAAAATTCATTTAGATAAAGAGTTATTGGAAGAATTAATGTTTGAAAGAAAAATTGTAACTTTAGGGATTTCTTATGGTGTTAATAGTGGTAAAAAAGTTTTGAAGAAGAGAATTATATGGACAGAAAAACGTTTAGATAATATAGATTTAAGTGAAATTTCTTTTGAAGATGTTGTTTGGGAAAATGAAAGTGATACTAATATTGATTTAAGAGGAACTAATGCTCAAATAGATTTTTTCAAGTCTTTTGATGTTAAATGGGGTCAACCTTTAAGAATAAAGAATTTCTATTTTGAAGACACAGATTTATCTAACAATTTTATTAATTATGATTGTCTTATTCATCATTGTGCATTTGATAACACAGGAATAAAGTTTAGTTTTAGAGATGATTGTAGAATTTCTATTAATTATAGTTCTTTAATTGGTGTTGATTTATCGCATACAGAAGTTAGTGAAGAAATTTTTGCTGAAAATTCTAACATTCATTTTATTGGAAATAGTATTTTGTCTAGAACAGGTTTAAGTATAAAAACAACACCATTATTAAATGAAATAAGAGATTTATCTGAATTATCACGTTTCGATTATACAGATGAAAAGAAAATACCATCTTTAATACAGAAAATATTTGATGACTTTGAAAGGCAAAAAGAATTACGTGCTTATTTAGGACAACAAATAAAAGAAGGACGTCTTGAAGGTTGTTATGTTAATGGGATAAAAATTCTTAGTTCTACTGAAACAGAAGATATTAGACGAGAAAAACAAGAAGAATATAATGAATTTAAATTAAAACTTACTAAATTAACATTAGATGATATTGGTAAGCAAACAAGAAGTAGTTAAAAGTGTAATAATTTATACTTTTTCTTTTGTTAATCTTTACTTGTCAAAGAAAGTACTAGGTGCTATAATTACTAGTAGTAACGAAGGGAGGGATATAAAATGACAAAAGTAGTTGTAACTAATGGAAATGTCGATGGTGCTTTAAGGAAGTTTAAAGTAAAAGTTGCAAGAAGTGGTGTCCCTTCAGAATTAAAAAAGAGAAAACACTATGAAAAACCAGGGGTAAAAAGAAGAGAAGCTAAAAAAGAAATGATTAGAAATTCGAAGAAACGTCATAGAGATTAATAGGTGATAAAATGAGTTTAGTTGAAAAAGTTAATTCTGATGTAATAACAGCAATGAAAAATAAGGATAAAATTAGACTTGATACTCTTCGTATGCTAAAAAGTGCTTTGCAAATGGAAAAAATTACTAAGAAACACGATTTATCTGATGAAGAAGTAATTCAAGTTACGAAAAAACAAGTCAAAACAAGAAAAGAAAGTATAGAAGAGTATGTGCGTTATGGTAAAGATGATTTAGTAGAAAACTTAAATCAAGAAATTGCTATTTTAAGTGTTTATTTACCAGAAGAATTGACTGAAGATGAAATAAATAAGGAATTAGATATAATATTTGCAGAACTAAAACCTGAATCTGTAAAAGACTTAGGGGTAGTTATGAAAACAGCTAGTGCTAAATTAGGGACAAAGGCAGATATGAAACTAGTAAGTAGTAAAATTAGAGAAAGATTAAGCTAAGGCTTAATTTTTTGTTTTAATAAGCAGTATCCACGAATATACTTTTATAGGTGATATATTTTGTTTGATAATATTAATAGAATCTTAAAGAAAGAAAATAATTTTACCATTAATATTTTTGAAAAAGGTTTATACGTCTATAACTATAAAAAAATATTTGTTTTAGATGAAAACGAAGTTGAGTTATCACTAAGAGATAAAATTATAAATATTAAAGGAACTAACTTCAAAATAAAAAAAATGCTCAAAGAAGAAATCTTAATTAGTGGCAAAGTTAACAGTATAATTCTAAAAGAATATGAATGATTCTTTAAAAGAAGTATATACCCATTTTGTTAAAGTAGCAATTAAAACAAACAACAATATATCTCTAATACAAAGCTTAAATAGGATGAATATAAATATCTATGAAATAGATTATGAAAAGACAAAAATTCTTATAAAAATAACTTATGCTGATTATAAAAAAATAAAAAAGTACTATAAATGTAACATAATTAAACATTACAATATTTATGGTTACAAAGATAAATTTAAAAAAATGAAAATTTATTATTTAACCATTATTATTTTTATAGTTCTTAGTTTTCTTTTATCAAGAATTATCTTAGAAGTAAAAGTGATTCATACTAATCCATTAATAAGAGAATTAATTCTTCGTGATTTAAAAGATTATAATATAAAAAAGTATACCATAAAAAAAGATTTTAATACTTTAGAAAAAATTAAAAATGAGATAGTTTTAAATAACAAAGACCAAATAGAGTGGTTGAGTATTGAAAATGTAGGTATGAAATACATTATTCGAGTTGAAGAACGAATTATCAATGAAAAGCAAGAAAATAACAAGTATTGTAACTTAGTAGCAACAAAGGATGGTTTAGTAAAAAGTTTTAATATAAGTAAGGGAGATGCTTTGATCTCTAACAATATGAACGTAAAAAAAGGTGATATTTTAGTAAGCGGAGCAATTAAATTTAATGAAGAAGTAAAAAATAATGTTTGTGCTGAAGGTAAAGTAATCGCCAATACTTGGTATACTGTTAATATTAAGGTTCCTTCTACTTATAAAGAAAATATTAAAACAGGTGCGAAAAGGTTTAATATGTCTTTCAAAAGGAAAGATGATAGTTATCTTATTTTTAAACCAAGACTAAATAATTATGTTAGTGAGGAGAAAAAAATATTAAGTATTTTAGGTAATTCGCTATATTTTACAACAGATTATGAAGTAAAAACAGAAACAAAAGAATACACAGAAGATGAATTAAATAAGTTAGTTGAAGATGAAGTAAACAGTAAAATGAAAACGTTATTAAAAAGTGATTATGAAATAGTTACAAAAAAAGTTTTGAAAAAGAGTCAAAATGATAGTATTATAGATATAGATGTATTTGTCGTTGCTCTTGAAAACATTGCTGAAGTTCAAGAGTACACTATTGAACAAATAGAAGAAGAGATAACAGAATAAATAGAGTAAGAAGGTTTTTAAATGATAGTAAGAGCGATAACTAATGTTTTGTATGATTCATGGCCAATGTTAACTATTTTTGTAGTAGTTTTAGCAAGTGTTAGAATATTACATTTGATTGATAATCATGAGAAAATAGTTTTCTATGAAGAATTTTTAAATCTTTTGTTTTTAGTCTATGCCTTGATTTTATATCGTTTGCTAACTAATACAGAAGGTGCTTCTTCAGGAATTAATTTAATGCCTTTTAGAGAAATTTTAAGATATAACTTGCAATCGGAATTGTTTTATTATAACGTAATTGGTAATATTGTTTTATTTATTCCTTTTGGGTTCTTTGTTTCACGTTATGTTAATGCTAAAAAAGCTAGTCATATTTTAATAGCCACAGCAATTATTAGTTTTACTATTGAAGTAGTCCAGTATAAAATTGGAAGGGCTTTTGATATTGATGATGTTTTATTAAATGTTGTTGGGTCCATAATAGGTTTTCTTTTATTTATTGCCTTGTCAGCTATAAAAAATCATTTACCAAAATTTTTAAAACGAGATGCTTTTTATAATACTATTTGTCTTATTTTAACAATTATTATCATCTTTTATCTTGCAAGAATCTTAGGTTGGGTGGTTATTTGATGAATAGCTATGAGATTAATGATAATGAACTTTTTAAGGATTATGACTACTTAAATGGTGTTATAGAAGCAACATTAAAACATGAAAAGGTCGAAAATGCTCTTTTTTCAATAATATTTGTTTCTGAAGAAGAAATTAAGAAAATTAATAGAGAATGTCGTAATATTGATAAAGTAACAGATGTTATATCATTTGCATTTGAAGATAATGAAGAAATTTTGTATAATAATATAAGAGTTTTGGGTGATATATATATATGTATCCCCAGAATGCTTGAGCAAGCCATAGAGTATGGTCATAGTGAAAAAAGAGAATTATCTTTTTTAACAGTTCATGGACTATTACATTTATTAGGATATGACCATATGGAAAAGGCCGATGAAGAAAAGATGTTTGCATTACAGGAGTTGATTTTAGATGGAGAAAATATCAAGAGATAAAATAAAAACAAGAGGAATAGAAAGATTTAAAAAAAGTTTTGGTTATTCAATTGAAGGCTTAAAATATGCTTATAAATATGAGCAGAGTATGTTTATTCATTTGATAGTTACTACTTTAGTTATTATTATTAATATAATTTTTAATGTTACGGCTTTTGAATGGTTAATTACTTTTTTAGCAATTGGCATGGTACTAGCTGCAGAACTTATTAATACTGCTATTGAGGCCGTAGTTGATTTAGTAACACTGGAAATTAATCCTTTAGCTAAAATTGCTAAAGATTGTGGAAGCGCTGCAACATTTGTCCTTGCTATGATGGCAGCAGTTATTGGTCTTATTGTTTACGTTCCTTATATAATGGAGTTTTTAGGATTATAATGCGAAGCGGTTTTGTAAGTATAATAGGGCGTCCTAATGTTGGAAAAAGTACCCTTTTAAATAAGATTGTAAATGACCATATAGCAATAACTTCGGATAAAGCAGGGACAACAAGAAATATTATTCAAGGAATTTATAATGATATAGATACTCAAATAGTTTTTATTGATACTCCAGGAATACATAAGCCAATTAATAAATTAGGAAAAGTTTTAAATAAACAAGCTCATAGTTTAACAAAAGATATTGATGTAATTTTGTTTTTAGCTGATGCCTATGAAGGTTATGGCAAAGGAGATAAATTTATCCTAGATTCTTTAAAAAACTCGGAAGTACCAGTAATGCTTGTTTTAAATAAGATAGATAAATTAACTAATGAAGAAATTTTAAAAAGAATTACAGAATATAAGGATATCTTTCCTTTTGCGGAGATTATTCCAATATCAGCAATGTTAGAAGATAACACAGAACATTTACTAGAAGTAGTTAAAAAGTATTTAACTGATGATATAAGATATTTTGATGAAGAAACGAAAACAAGTAGTAGTAAATATTTTATGATAAGTGAATTTGTAAGAGAAAAACTTTTACGTAAAACGAAAGAAGAAGTACCACATAGTATAACTTGTTTAACAACTTCTTATGAAGATAAAGGAAGTATTATTGAAATTGTTGTTGAAATTATTGTTGATAGAGACCCAATAAAAAAAATAGTTATTGGGAAAAATGGTGATTTATTAAAAGAGGTAGGAACAGAAGCCAGAAAAGATATTGAAAAATTATTAGGAAAGAAAGTTTTTTTAGAACTTTATGTTAAGACTATTAAGAATTGGCGAGATAAAGAAAAATATATTAGTGAATTAGGTTTTAAGGATTTTGAATAAAAAATAATTTTTTAGCCCATTATAATATTAAGAGAGGAATGGGTTAAAATTATGGATAAAAAAACAGCTTGGGAAATGTTTAAAAAAACAGGTAAAATAGAATACTATTTAGAATATAAAAAAAGAAAGTAGTAGAAGTATGATTGAGAAAGTAGAAGGAATTATTATAAGTGAAGTAGCTTATGGGGATACTTCCAAAATTATTAATATTTTTACGAAAGAGCATGGGATTATTGGAGTAATAGCAAAGGGTGCTAAAAGTATGAAAAGTCGCTTACGTGCTGTTACTACTAAATTTACTTATGCTTATTTTCATGTGTATTATAAAAAAGATAAGTTATCACTTTTAAAAGAAGTTGATATAATTAATTCGCTTTCTAATATTAAAAAGGATTTAAAACTTATTGGATATATGAGTTATGTTACGGAATTATCAACGCAGGTGTTTAAGCAAAATTCTGAAGATAATATTTTTGCTTTGTATATAGAAATAGTAAAGAAACTAAATGAAGGATTAGAGCCAATAGTATTATCCAATATCTTAGAAATTAAATATTTAGATTATTTAGGCATATCCCTTAATTTAAATTCTTGTATTAATTGTGGTAATAAAAAAGATATTGTGACAGTTGATCCTGATCAAGGTGGATATGTTTGTAAAAATTGTTATCGAGGTGAAAGGATAGTACCACTAACAATAATTAAACTTCTTAGAATGTATTATTTAGTTGATATTAAAACTATTACTAGTCTTAATATAAAAGTTGAAAATATTGAGCAAGTTAATTACTTTTTAACAAAGTATTATGAAAGATATACTGGATTGTATTTGAAGAGTAAAGATTTTTTAGAACAAATAGTATAATATTTACTAGTTTACAGTTAAAAGGCATAATTAGATTAAGCTCTTTTATTATGGTCTTTTTCCTTGAATGATATTAAATTATAGGATATATCTAACAATATTTATACAAAATGTGTAAAATGAGTGATAGTGGGTTGACTAACTAGCAAAAAATGAGTAAAATACAAGTAGATTTTCTATTTGAAAGACGAGTAATATATTTAAATATTTATAAGAGAGGGTTAATAGCTGAAAAGACCTAATAAGAGAATATATGAAAAACAACTTTCATTTATTAGAAACGCAGACATAAAAGCGTTAAAATGTGAACTTGAGAGTACCTAGTAAAGTAAGGTGGCACCGCGGACTAATTGTTCGTCCTTACATTATTAGGTCTTTTTTTGTAAAGGAGATAAGAAAAATGATAACAAAACAAAAAGGAACTTATGATATTTATGGTGATAATGCCAAAAAAAGACAATATGTTAATGAAATACTTGCTACTTTATGCGAAAAATATAACTATACTTATATTGAAACACCAGTATTTGAGTCGTCAGAATTATTTCATCGTGGTGTTGGCGAAGCAACTGACATGGTTCAAAAAGAAACCTATGATTTTAAAGACAGAGGGGATAGAAACTTAACTTTAAGACCAGAAGGCACAGCAGGAGTAGTTAGATTGTTTATCGAAAATAAGTTGTATGGTAATATGTCAGAACCAGTTAAAGTTTTCTATAACGAGAAAATGTATCGTTATGAACGACCACAAACGGGGAGAAATAGGGAATTTACGCAATGGGGATTTGAGTGTTTTGGATCTAACGATGTTTTATCTGACGCTGAATGTATAAGCCTTGCCTATAACGCATATAAATTACTTGGTTTAGAAAATATTACCATTAAATTAAATTCCTTAGGTGATAATGAATCAAGATTAAAATACAAAGAAGAATTAGTAAACTATTTTAAACCACATATTAACGAGTTATGTGAAGATTGTAAAAATAGATTAGAAAAAAATCCCTTAAGAATATTAGATTGTAAAGTTGATGGAGATAGCGAAATTATTAAAAATGCTCCTAAAACAATCGATTACTTAAATAAAGAAAGTAGTGAAAGATTTGCTAAACTACAAGAATTATTAGACTTAATGGATATTAACTATGAAATCGATACGATGTTAGTAAGAGGACTAGACTACTATAATCACACAGTTTTTGAAGTAGTGTTAGATAATTCTTATGCCTTAGGAGGCGGAGGACGCTATAATGGTTTAGTGGAAACATTAGGTGGACCTAGCATTCCTGCAGTTGGATTTGCGATGGGATATGATAGAACAATACTTGCTATGGAAGAAAACAATATCAATATTCCTATTAATGACTCCATTGATGTTTATCTACTTTATGTTTCAGAGTCTGAAAAAGAAACAGCAGCATATCTTGCTCAAGACTTAAGATTAAATGGTTATATTGTAGAAAATGACTTGCTAAATAGAAGTTTAAAGGCCCAATTTAAAAGTGTTGATCGTTATAACTCAAAATACTTAATTATTTTAAATGACGAGAAATTAACAAATAATGAGATAACGATTAAAGATAATAAAACAAAAGAAGAAGAAACAATAGATATCAATAATTTAATTGATTATCTAAATATGCATATGTAAGGAGAGAATGTTATGCAAAGAACTTTAATAAAATATTTAAAAGAAGATACTCTAACTACTATAAGTGGTTGGGCAACTAAAATAAGAGATACTAAATATATGCTTTTTATCATTTTACAAGACCGTAGTGGAATGATTCAAGTATCGATTGATAAAGCAAATAATGAAGATTTAGTAAACAAAATGAATGGGATACTAGCAAATAGTGTTTTAAAATTTACTGGTAAAATGGTTAAAAGTGAATATGTGAAACTTGATGGAAAAGAGTTTATACCCGATTCTTTAGAAGTACTTTCCAAGGCGGAAAAATTACCTTTAGAAGAAAATGCAGATATTGATACAAGATTAGATTATCGTTGGATTGATTTAAGAAGTGAAAAAAATAATTTGATGTTAAAGATACAGTCTTGTTTTGTAAATGCTATGAGAGAATATCTAATCAGTATTGATTTTACAGAAATTCATACTCCAAAACTTATTGGAGCTGCATCAGAATCTGGGTCTGATGTCTTTGAAGTAAAGTATTTTGATCGTACAGCATATCTTGCTCAAAGTCCTCAATTTTATAAACAAATGGCCATGGCTTCTGGTATTGAAAGAATGTTTGAAGTAGCACCTGCTTTTCGGGCTGAAAACTCGAATACTAATCGTCATACCACTGAGTTTACATCGTTTGATATCGAATTTGCTTATATTGATTCATATGAAGATGTTATGTCGCTTGAAGAAGATATTTTAATTGCTGGTTTAACAAAAGTTAAGGAATGCTATGAAAAAGAAATCAAAGAAGTATTTTCTAAAGATGTTATAGTGCCAACTAAACCATTTCCAAGAATTGATTTAAATACATTATATAAAGAACTAGAAAAAAGATATAATTATCAAATACCAGAATTTGATGTTGGAGATATGAATGCTGAAGCTGAAAAATTAACGGCTCGCTATGCAATGGAAGAGTATGGTCATGAATTTATTTTTGTGACTGGGTTTGCTAAAACTAAGAGAGCTTTCTATCATATGAGAAAAAATGATATTCCCGAAGGTTATGATTTAATATGGCGTGGGACAGAAATAACAACAGGTGCTCAAAGAGAACATCGTTATGATATATTAAAGAAACAAGCCGAAGAAAAAGGATTAGGTAAAGATGTAGAATTTTATCTAGAATTCTTTAAATATGGTTGTCCTCCACATGGTGGTTTTGCTATTGGAGTTGACCGTTTAACAATGCTTTTACTTGGTATTCCAAGTTTAAAAGAAGAGATGTTCCTATTTAGAGGGCCATCAAGACTTACACCATAAAGGAGAATAGATATGGAATTAATAAAATTGTTTAAAGATAAAAAAATAGGTGATGAAGTAGTAGTTGAAGGTTGGATTAGAAGTCACCGACCACAAAAAGAGTTTGGTTTTATTGATTTTTCTGATGGAACATGTTTTAAGCATTTACAAATTGTTTATGATAAAGATTTAGTAAATTTTTCCGAAGTTACGCACTTTTTATTAGGTTGTGCCATCGAAGTAAAAGGTGAGTTAGTTGCAAGTAGCGGAAAACAAAAGATTGAGTTAAAAGCTAAAGAAATAAAATTACTAGGTGACTGTCCTTCTACTTACCCATTACAAGCCAAAGGAAGACCAACAAGAGAGTTTTTACGAGAAGTAGCTTATCTTCGTCCACGAACTAATCTTTTTGGAGCTGTTTTTCGTGTTCGTAGTATTGCAGCATATGCAATTCATAAATATTTCGGGGAAAAAGGATTTGTTTATTTCCATGCCCCTTTAATTACCTCAAGTGATTGCGAAGGAGCAGGAGAAATGTTTCAAGTAACAACTCTTGATTTAGAGAAAGTTGCTCAAAGTGGAAAAGTTGATTACTCCAAAGACTTCTTTAATAAATTTACAGCTTTAACAGTATCAGGACAACTAGAAGCCGAAACTTTTGCTCTTGCTTATAGAAATGTCTATACTTTTGGTCCAACATTTAGAGCAGAAAACTCGAATACTAAAACGCATGCTAGTGAATTTTGGATGATTGAACCAGAAATGGCTTTTTGTGATTTAGAAGGCGATATGGACATAATGGAAGATATGCTTAAATATGTTGTAACTTACGTTTTAGAAAATGCTAGTGATGAAATAGATTTCTTTGATAGTTTTGTTGAGAAAGGATTAAAAGAAAAATTAAATAGATTAGTTAAATCAAAGTTTGTTCGCATTACTCACGAAGAAGTAATTAGAATCTTAAAAGAAGCTAATGTCAAATGGGAGTTTGAACCAGAATATGGCGAAGATATTCAAAAAGAACATGAAAAATATATTACAGAATATTTTGATGGTCCAGTATTCATTATGAATTGGCCAAAAGATATTAAGGCTTTCTATATGAAACAGAATAGTGATAATTTAACAGTAGCTGCTGTCGATTTAGAAGTACCAGGTGCTGGGGAGTTAATGGGAGGTAGCCAAAGAGAAGAAGATTATGATAAGTTAGTTTCAAGGATGGAAGAACTAGGTATGGAAAAAGATTCGATGGAATGGTACTTAAATTTAAGAAAATTTGGTGGTTGTGTTCATTCCGGCTTTGGTATGGGCTTTGAAAGACTCCTAATCTATCTAACAGGCGTTGAAAATATAAGAGATGTTATACCATACCCTAGAACTCCAGGTAATTGCGAATACTAGGAAGGAAAATAAAAAATGAATAAATATTATACAGTCCTTGTAAAAGACTTGGATGAAAAAAATATCGGCGAAAAAGTAACTATTTCGGGATGGGTTGAAAATATAAGGGACCATGGCGGAGTATTATTTTTAGATTTACGAGATACAACAGAGACTATTCAAACGATATCTAATGATGATAATATGTTTAAAGGCCTAGCCAAGGAATCTGTTGTTAAGCTAATTGGAACTATCCGAAAAAGAAGTCTAGATACGATTAACGAGCGTCTTTTAACTGGTAAAATTGAACTTTTAGTTGAGGATTTAGAAGTGTTAAGTGCATCTTTACATGAACTACCTTTTGAAATAATGAGTTCAAGAAAAACAAAAGAAGATGTAAGACTTAAGTATCGTTATTTAGATTTAAGAAATGAAAAGATGAAAGAAACTTTACATCTTCGTAGTGAAGTTTTACATTATTTACGAAATAAAATGTATGATTTAGGATTTACGGAAGTACAAACACCTATTTTAACAGCATCAAGCCCTGAAGGAGCAAGAGATTTTGTTGTGCCATCAAGATCTTTCAAAGGTAAGTTTTATGCCCTACCACAAGCCCCTCAAATTTACAAAGAACTATTAATGGTAGGAGGATTAGATAAATACTTTCAAATTGCTCCTTGTTTTCGTGATGAAGATGCAAGAGCAGATAGAACACTCGAATTTTACCAATTAGATTTAGAAATGAATTTTGCTAAAGAAGAAGAAGTCTTAAATATTGGGGAAGAAATATTTTATGATACTTTTACTAAGTTTAGTGATAAGGAAGTATCACCTCGGCCATTTAAAAGAATTAGTTACAAAGATGCTATGGAAATGTATGGAACTGATAAACCTGATTTACGTAATCCCTTAATTATTTGTGATGCCACAGAAATACTTCAAAATACTAGTTTTAATCCTTTTAAAAATAGTACCATTAAAGTTATAGTTGTCGATGATATTGGAGTGAACTCTAACTCTTGGTTTAATGAAATAGTTGATTATGCTACAAGTATTGGTATGCCTGGCATTGGTTATGTAACTTTAATGGAAGATGAGAGTTTAAAAGGTCCAATAGATAAGTTTTTAACAGATGATGAAAGAAAAAACTTAATCGAAAAGTTTGCTATGAAAACAAATTCTGTAATGTTCTTTATTGCTAATAAAAAGAAAAAAACAGCCGAGAAGTTTGCAGGGCTTATTCGTGATGAGTTAGGAAGAAGATGCAATTTAATCGATAAAAATAAATTAGAATTATGTATTATTAATGATTTTCCAATGTTTGAGTATGATGAAGTGAAGAAAAAATATGAGTTCTGTCATAATCCATTTTCACTACCTCATGGAGGAATTAAAGATTATCTAGAAAAAGAACCTAGTGAAATACTAGCTTATCAATATGATTTTGTTTGTAATGGTAATGAAATGGCTAGTGGAGCCATAAGAAATCACGACTTAGATTCTTTAGCTAAAGGTTTTGAAATAGTTGGCTATAGTAGAGAAGAAACAGAAGAAAGATTTAAGTCAATCTTTACGGCATTTAAATATGGCTGTCCTCCTCATGGTGGAATGGCACCAGGAATTGATAGATTACTAATGCTTATTTTAGATGAACCTAATTTAAGAGAAGTGCAGGTCTTCCCAACAAGTGCTAGTGGAGCTGACTTAATGATGGGTTCACCATCAGATTTAACGAGTGATCAATTAGAAGAATTGGGAATTCAGGTGGATGTAGATGAATAATGAAATTTTAACTAAATTAAAGGAATTAATTACCTTTTATAAAGAAAAAGAAGATATAGAAGGAATGTTTCTTACAACATATTTTGATAAAGAGCTTAAAAAAGTTGAACTCTTTATGATAAGTTCTTCTAAAAATTTAAGTCCTATTTGTTTAGAAAATATTTTTTGTAGTGATAATTTTCAAATAGTAAGTACTTTACTAACTAAAAAAGATTTGTTGTTTCGAGAAACAAATGACTTAGTATTATTAAAACTCTTAAATTCAGTAATTATATATGATAAAGAAGAAAAGTTTAAAAAAATAAAAAAAGAATTAGAAAAAGCAACAGATAATATATCTTTAGCAACGATGAATAATGAAATAACATTTTTTGATGAACCAGAAATTAGAAATAAAATATAGATAAAGGAATGATAAAAATGAATAAGTTTACAGAAGAAATAGTAGATGACTTAGCAAATAACCTCTTAATTGGCTTGACAAGAGATGAAAATAAAATGGTATTAGATGAGATGGAAATCATTGATGAAACAGTTAGTGCTGTAGCAAAAGTCCCTAATATAGAAGAAGTAGAACCAATGACTCATTGTTTAGATGATTTTTCTTTCTCTTTACGAGAAGATGTTTCTGAACCTTCTGTTCCGTTAAGAGATTTGCAAAACAATTGTGATGACACTGAAGGTAGAGAAACACAAGTACCAAAGGTGGTGGGTTAAAATGAAATATATGGAAAAAGGACTTTTAGAATTACATGAACTTTTAAAAAGTGGGCAAGTAACAAGTAAAGAATTAATTAAAGAGTCTTTAGAGAAAAGTCGTGAAGTCGAAGAAAAATATAATGCTTTTGATTTAATAATAGACGAAGCAGCCGAAAAAGAAGTGACTGATAATATTTTATCAGGTATTCCTTATGGAGTAAAAGCTAACTATTCAACGAAAGATGTCTTATCAACTGGTTCATCTAATACATTAAAAGATTATGTCCCTTTCTTTGATGCTACAGCTATTAAAAACTTAAATAAAGCTAATGCTGTTATGGTAAATAAAACAGCTATGGATGAGTTTGGAATGGGTGGAACAGGAACTACTGCTAGAACAGGAACTACTTTAAATCCTTGGGATAAAAAAAGAATGTGTGCTGGTTCTAGTTCAGGGTCTGCTTGTGCTGTCGCAAGTGGAGTATACCCATATGCTTTAGGTTCTGATTCAGGCGACTCTATCCGTAAACCTGCTGCATATTGTGGAATTGTCGGCTATAAACCTACTTATGGGATGATATCAAGATATGGTTTATTTGCTTATGCTTCATCTTTAGACCATTGTGGCGTTTTAGCCCGAAGTGTTACGGATTGTGCTATCGTTGTCGATAACATGAAAGGTATCGATAAAAACGATATGACTACTTGGGATTCTAGTAAAATAGATTTATATAAATCCTTAACTGGAGATGTTCAAGGTAAAAAGTTGTGTTATATTAAAGAAATATGTGATTTAAGTAATTACCCTAATGCTAATGATGAGTTAAAAACTCATTTAGAAAATTTTTACCAAGTTTTAGAGAGTGTTAAAAAACTAGGAATAGAAGTTGAAGAAGTATCTGTTGATAAAACATTACTTGATGCTGAACCTTCAGTTTATGTGATTATTGCTTGTGCTGAAGCTACTTCCAATATGTCTAACTTAACAGGTATTAACTTTGGACCAAGAAGTGACAAAGATAACTGGATGGAAATGATAAAAGACTATCGTACTAAAGGTTTTTCTCCTTTAATTAAAAGAAGATTTGTTATTGGTTCTTATGTTTTACAAAAAGAAAATCAAGAAAGATATTTAAAAAATGCTATGCGTGTAAGAAGACTCCTAGTTGATACGTGGAAAAATTTATTTAAAAAATATGATGGTGTTATTCTTCCTGTTGGGATAGGGCCTGCAAAACACTTAGATAGTAAAAAAGACATTCTATCAAAAGATACTAAAGTATTAGATGAACATTTACAAATAGGTAATTTTGGTGGATTTCCTTCAATTACGATACCTGATGGATTTATAGATGGTCTTCCAGTTGCTCTTAATATTACAGGCAATTGTTATGACGATGCAAATGTCTTAAATATCGCTTATGCTATTGAAGGCACAATGAACTATAAAAACCAAATAGCAAAGGAGAGGATATAAATGGGTAAATATAAAGCAGTTATCGGTCTTGAAATGCACTTTGAACTTAAGAGTAACTCGAAAGTCTTCTCTAGTGCTAAAAACTCTTATAGTAAAATTCCTAATGAAAATGTCCAAGCTGTTGATATGGCTTTTCCAGGGACTTTACCTATAGCCAATATATATAATATAAAACAAGCCATAATGGCTTCTATAATCTTACATTGTAAGCAGCCAGAATATATGTATTTTGACAGGAAAAATTATTACTATCCTGATTTACCAAAAGGTTATCAAATTACCCAGATGGATGCTCCAGTTGGAGTAGATGGTTATATTGATTTTGAGTGTGAAGGTAAAATGGTAAGAGCATTAGTTCACGATATTCACTTAGAAGAAGATGCAGCAAGTTTAGAGCATTTAACTGATACTTCTTTAATTGATTATAATCGTGCTGGAGTAGCTCTATTAGAACTTGTTACAGAACCATGTTTATCTAGTGCAAGTGAAGCAGTAGCTTTTCTAGAACATATGCGAAGTATTTATCGTTATTGTGATATATCAGAAGCGGATACCAAAAAAGGTCAATTTAGATGTGATGTTAATGTTTCTATAATGGATGAAGATTCTACTGAACTTGGAACTCGTGTCGAAATTAAAAACGTCAACTCTTTTGGCGGAGTAAGGGACTCAATTCTTTATGAAATTAAAAGACAATCAAAATTAAAAGATGAAGGTAAATACGAAGAAGTTGTTCAAGAAACTAGACGATGGGATGAAGATTCCATGAGTACGATTAGAATGCGTAGTAAAGAAGATGCTATTGACTATAAATATTTTGTGGAACCTAATATTCCTAAATATAAGATTACTAATGAATGGTTAGAAGAAATAAAGAGTGAAATACCTGTTCTTGCTATCGAACGAAAGAAAAATTATATAGAAAATTATGGCTTATCAGAATATGATGCAACGGTAATTGTCAAAGAAAAAGAAATATCTGACTATTTTGAAGAATGTTTAGCGCTTTCGATTGATGCTAAAACAGCAGCTAACTGGGTAACAGTTAATATTGTTGGAGAATTAAATAGAGAAGAAATTGAATTAAAAGATTTCTTTATTACTCCCAAATTATTAAAACAAATTATTGAACCATTAGTCAAAGGGACGATTTCTTCCAAACAAGCCAAAGAAATATTTATTAAATCTTTAGAAACTAAAAAAGAACCAAATACTTTTATAACTAGTGATATGGCTCAGATATCTAATGAAGAAGAACTTTCTAAGATTATCGTGGAAATACTAGATAATAATGGAACTCAAATAGAACAATACAAGAGTGGTAAAGATAATCTATTTGATTACTTTGTTGGACAAGTTATGAAGAATACTAAAGGTAAAGCAAATCCTGTAATGACAAAAGAAATTTTACAGAAAGAATTAGATAAAAGGTAACTATTCACACCTATGATTCAAGTAACACGCGAAAAGGCAATCATTTT
>CAOJBM010000010.1 GCA_948329525.1 uncultured Mycoplasmatota bacterium | reverse complement strand
TTCATGTTTGACTTTTATATGTTAACATATTTTTAGTTTCCGAACAACTTTAATACAATATTTTTACTAAAAGTTTCAAATATTCTTCAATATGGGGAATAATTAAATTAACTAATCAAAATATTATTCCAAAATATATGGTGTTGATGCAGTTTTGCCACCGCCACTAATCACATTAACGTCTCCTTTAATTGTTACAACAGGCCTTATTGTTGATCCAGTAGATACACTACCACCGCTCCTATAAGTATACATAGCATACGAACCACGATCTCTAAATTTTATGAGCTCACAAGTACTTGAATCAGTTTTTCTATAAGTTTTCCAAGAATACAGGATTGAACTTCCACCAGGTGTTGTAGTAACAATATCTCCAAAGAGATTCTCTACTAAAATCTCATCTTTAAGAGTAGATTTATCATTATAAACACAACCAGCAGCAGAACTACAGTAAGAACTTTGTCCTTCATAACCCATAGATCTTGTGGCAGTTGTATATTTTGTATTTTTATACTGGGATGCTATTGTTTGTAAAGTACCAATAAAATTTCTACATCCTTCTAAACTAGAGATATAAATCATTACTCCATCAACATATACGCTAACAGCATCTACTGATCCATCACTATTTTTTTTAATAACTCTCCATAAGTTTAATCTATTAGGATGAATTACTACATCTTTAGTATATCCTGTTACACTTGCTGGAATTGTATAACTTGTACTTGTTGGTGTCATTCTTATATAATCACCCACTGTAGTCATTGATATTGTTTCAGGAATAGAATAACAATATTGGCCTTCAGGACATTGTCCTATCTTAGATGCCTTTGTATAAAGTTCATCTAACGAGTCTTTAACATTTTTCTTTGTAGTAGCACTATTACTATAAGCTATGTCTTTGGAATTAAACACTGTTGCTGCTGTCACAGTTGTACTTAGAACAATCATAAATGCTAATAGTATAAGTATTCTTTTTTTAAACTTCTGCATTATAAACCTCCTAATTTTTCATACAAATCATTTAATGCTTGTTCGACATTTTTAACACTTGCATTACTTGTAGTTGTATATGTTACTTCACTAGCTTTTGGAAATCTTACTTTGGCATTGATAAACCTTACTTCTGTTTGTCTTTGAAAGTAAGCATAGGAACTTTGGATTAGGACTAATCCTACTAATGCTATTACTAAGAAACTTATTATTACTTTTTTCTTTTTATTATCTTTCTTAAATCTTTTCATACTCATTACTCCTAACTTGTTGTTGCTGTTACTATTATCTTACTTTCAAACTTTTTATTTGTTTCACTTGTTGTTACTGCTTCATCTACCCATAATCTTAAACTATAGGTTACTGTGCCATTTGCTTGTAATGTTCCTGATACTAACTTTCTTGACTCTTTACTTGTACTATAATACTTCGTTGCTACATCATATTGATTATATAGCTTATGAGTAGTATTTAGTGCTACTCTAATACTAGTGTTTGCAAATGTTGTATTTGCTAGTGACTCTAAATTTACAGTATATGCAGTATTATATTGACAAGTATTTTTTATAGTAAATTCATATGGTGTTGTTTGCATTCCTTTAGTACTACTTATAGGATAAGCACTTGCTAAATTTATGGGGTTCTTTTCTGTTAAGGTGACATTAAAACATCCTGTTGCTACTACGTTATTTGTTTCTTGTGTTTTTGTTACTTGCCAATAGGCATAACTTACTCCTATTACGACCATAATAGATAATGTAATCATTATTAAAAGTCCTATGACTATTTTCTTATTCTTCTTTTCTTTTACTTCTACTTTCACTTCTCTTACCTCTTTCTTGCTAATTTTATTATACGTCTAGACGTATAACTATTTATATATTATACGTTTTAACGTATAATGTCAAGACGTATATTTGTTGTTAAAATTTATTTAGGTTGATGCATATGTATAATAGTGTAAATTATGGAAAAATAAAATTTAAATTAAAAGGTATTTTAGAAAAAGAAAAGATGAGCAAAAATCACTTAAGCGTTATAAGTGGTGTTCGTTTTGACACAATTCAAAGGTATATAAAAGGTGATATTGTTAAAGTTGATTTAGATATCATTTGCCGGCTTTGTAAAGCTTTAAATTGTAACATAGAAGACATTATTGAATATAAAAAATAGCAACATATATATTTGTGCTATTTTACTACAGAATATAAAAATATTTTTTTAAATCTTTTATAAAAAAAAGAACTCTATACAAGTTCCAATTTTACAGTTAGAGCATCGTCTCCAACTCTTTCTTTTAATTTAATGATTCTAGTATATCCACCATTTCTAGTTTCGTACTTTTTAGCTAACTCATCAAAAACTTTACTAACTACTTCTTTATCGTTATGTAAGAAAGCTAGTGCTTTTCTTCTTGAAACTAGTGAACCATCTTTCCCATAAGTAATCATTTTATCAACAAATTTACGAACTTCTTTAGCTCTTGCTTCAGTAGTTACAACATATTCGTTCATAATTACAGTTTTAGTTAAAGAAGCTAGAATACTTCTTCTTTGACGAGACTCTCTGTTTAATTTTCTATATGCCATAAAATATTTCCTCCTACTTAACTACGGAACTCTAGTCCCATTTCTGATACTTTGTCTAAAACTTCTTTTAATGACTTCTTACCTAAGTTACGTATCTTAGTAACTTCCACTTCTCTTTTATTAATTAAATCTTGAACTGTATGAATTCCAGCTCTCTTCAAGCAGTTATAAGCTCTAACTGAGAACTCAATTTCTTCAATTGGAGTTTCAAGAGTTTTAGTTATAGTATCTACTTTCTTTTCAGCCATTAATCCTGTTACATCGCTAATAGAATTTAAATCAGTAATAATTTCAAAATGTTCTATTAAAATTCTACCTGATAATGCCATAGCTTCTTCAGGAGTAATTGAACCATTTGTATAAACGTTCATAATTAATCTATCAAAATTCTCATTTTGACCAACACGAGCATTTTCAACTTCGAAACCTACTCTTTCAATAGGTGAATATAAGGAATCAATAGCGATAGTTCCAATTACATTGTCACCAAGCAATTTTTGATTAGCTTTAGCATCGACATAGCCACGACCATTTGAAACAGTCATTTCCATATCAATTTTCCCACCTTTAACTAAGTTACAAATAACTAGGTCTTTATTGATAATTTCAATATCAGCAGGTGCATCAATCATTCCAGCAGTAACTGGTCCTTCTTCATTTGCACTAAGTCTTATAACTGCTGTTTCATCACTACCATGGTTTCTTAAAACAACACTCTTAAGATTTAAGACAATAGTTGTAACATCTTCTCTTATATTATCAATCTTTTGAAATTCATGGTCTACACCTTCAATTTTAACGGACGTAATAGCCGTACCTGGCATATTTTGTAACATTACTCTTCTTAAAGCATTACCAATTGTTGTACCAAAACCTCTTTCAAGTGGTTCTAAAACAAATTTTCCGTAATGATTATTTTCACTACTTTCTACGATTTTAAAATCTGGTTTTTCAAATCTTAACATATTCTAATCCCTCTTCCATTAATTTCTTGGTCGTTTTGGTGGACGACATCCGTTATGTGGAACTGGTGTTACATCATTAATAGCTGTTATCTCAAGTCCTGCTGTTTGTAATGAACGAATTGCATTTTCTCGTCCAGACCCTAAACCTTTTACAAATACTTCTACTTTTTTAACTCCACAGTCCATTGCAGCCTTGGCAGCAGCTTCTGCACTCATTCCTGCAGCATAAGGAGTTTTCTTTTTACTTCCCTTGTAGCCAATTGTACCAGCTGAGGCCCAACTAATTACATTACCATCTTTATCAGTTATTGATACAACAGTATTATTATAAGTAGAATGAATATGTGCTTGTGCTTCAGGGATATTTTTCTTAACTTTTCTTTTTCTTCTATTATAAGCCATAATTTAACCTCCTATTTATTATTTACCGACTTTTTTCTTATTAGCAACTACTTTACCCTTACCTTTTCTAGTACGAGCATTTCTTGAAGTTCTTTGTCCATGAACTGGAAGACCTTTTTTATGTCTAGTTCCTTGATAAGAATTTATTTCCATCTTACCTTTAATGTTCGTTTGAACTTCTCTACGTAAGTCACCTTCAACTAAGCATTTATCTACTTCAGTTCTTAAAGATGTAATTTCTTCATTAGTTAAGTCTTTAACTTTTTTACTTTTTTCTACCCCAGCAGATTCACATATTGTAGCTGCTAGACTTCTACCTATTCCATAAATAGCCGTTAGTCCAATTACAGTATGTTTCTCATTTGGTAATTCAATATTTTTAATACGTGCCATAATTTCCTCCTATTAACCTTGAGTTTGTTTGTGTTTTGGATTTTCACAAATAACCATTACTTTACCTTTTCTTTTAATTATTTTGCATTTTGCACAGATTTTTTTCACTGATGGTCTTACTTTCATAATTTACCTCCATTTATCTATTATTCCATATAATACGCCCACGTTTTAAATCGTAAGGTGACAACTCTATTGTTACTTTGTCGCCTGGTAAGATACGAATTGTATTTACTCGCATTTTACCAGAAACGTAGGCTTCAACAATATGTCCATTTGGTAATTTGGCAATGTATTTGCCACCTTTTATTACTTCAATTATTTTTGCTTCAACTTCAATTTTTTGTTCTTTAGCCATTTAATCTATCTCCTGTTAAAATTTGTTCTATAGTCTCAAATACTTCTTTAGTACTTTTATTTGAATCAACAATTTCTAGGATTCCCTTTTCTTTATAATACTCTAATAAAGGTGCTGTTTCCTTTAAGTAAGTATTAAATCTTATCTTAAACGTTTCTTCGTTATCGTCTTCTCTTTTTGTTAATTCTATATTACAGACATCACAAGTAAATTCATTTTTTGGCATTAGTTCTTCGATACTACTATGATATCCTCTCCCACACTTACTACAAGTTAATCTTCCTAAAGCTCTTTTAGTTGCTGTCGTCTCATCTAAGTCTAGATAAATCGCCACAACTTCATCTTTGCCAATATTTAATTCATCAAAAATAGTATTTAAGATTTCAGCTTGATTATAAACTCTAGGATACCCATCTAGGATAAAATTACCTTTAATATTTGCAAGTTTATTTTTTAACATTTTTGTAACTATTTCATCAGGAACTAAATTGCCTTTATCTATTAAAGCTTTAATCTCTATACCTAATTCACTACCTTTTTTGATTTCTTCTCTTAAAAGGTCACCTGTGGAAATATGTGTATAACCATATTTAGATACAAGCTTCTCACTTTGAGTTCCCTTGCCAGCAGCAGGGGGAGCAATAAAAATTATATTTTGCATTATTTCTTTATTCCCCTTCTGTGACTACGGCTTACTAAGCTACTTTCGATTTGTTTGTATGTTTCAATAGCAACACCAACAACGATTAATAGTCCAGTTCCTCCTAATGACACTGATGTAGGCAATCCAGATAAACGACAGAAGATAATAGGAAGTCCTGCAACTATCATTAAGAAGATTGTTCCTACAATTGTTAACTTTCCTAAAGTATTACTTATATATTTATTGGTAGCTTCCCCCGGCCTTACACCTGGTATATAAGCTCCACTCTTATTTAAGTTTTTACTCATTTCTTCAGGATTCATTTGTAAATATGTATAAAAATATCCAAAGAAGAATATTAATGCTAAATATAAAATTAATCCTGTATTTGATGTATTAAATGATAAATATTTACTAGAAAATTCAATCGCTTTTTCATTACCAATAAAATTAATAATTGTATCTGGTATAGTTAAGATAGATGAGGCGAATATTACTGGAACAACACCAGCAGAGTTTAACTTTATTGGTAAGAAATTTTGGTTTTGGCTCATAGCTGAGTGAGTACGATTAGCATACTGAATAGGAATTCTTCGCTCAGCTAGTTGTACCCAAATAATTCCTATAATAACAGCTAAGTAAACAATAACGAAACCGCCAAACATAACACTTCCTACTACTTTTGTAAAAGTTTCACCTAAAACTAAGTCATTGAAAGCTGTTATAAATGTTGTTGGCATTGATTGTAATATACCAGCCATTATTATTAGGGATAATCCATTACCAATTCCATATTTAGTAATTTGGTCCCCTATCCATAGTAGGAATGCTGTTCCAGCAGTTATTACTAAAGATGTTTTTAAAAGGGTCATAGCATCTTGTGTTCCCATATAAGCATACGAGAAGACATAAGCTTGAATAAAAGCAAAAATTATTCCTAAATATCTAGTTATTTTATTAATTTTTTGTCTACCTGTATATCCTTGTTCTTTTAACTCTTTAAAATAGGGAATGATATCCATTTGTAATAATTGAGTTATGATTTGAGCTGTGATATAAGGTGTTACACCTAAGGCAAAGATTGAGAAATATTTTAGTCCTCCACCACTCATTAAGTTGTAAATTTCTAAAAATCCTAATTCTTCATAAACAATAGAAGCCCAAGGAACAGTTATGTTCGTTCCAAAGCTAAATATTGCTAAGCAGAATAGTGTAAAATAAATTCTTTTCCTTAAGTCTTTATTAGTCGGAGACATTAGTTGTTTTATTTTAGAAAACATCTAAATCACCTCTGTCTTGCCGCCAGCTCTTTCAATTTTTGTTACAGCGGTACTTGAGAAACGAGTTGCTTTTACAGTTAGTTTTCTTTCAAGTTCACCATTACCTAGGACTTTGATACCATTAAGTTGCTTTTTAACAATTCCTCTTTCTTTCAATACTTCAGGAGTAACTACATCTCCATCTTGAAAGTATTTATTCAAATCACTTAAATTAATAGTTGCATATTTTGTTTCAAAACGAGCATTATTAAATCCTCTTTTTGGGATTCTTCTATATAATGGTGATTGTCCACCTTGGAACCAAGGTTTGATACTAACGCCACTACGAGATTTTTGTCCGTTTTCACCACGAGTAGATGTTTTACCCATGCCTGAACCTGGGCCACGTCCTACTCTTTTTCTTACTTTCGCTTCGGGTGAACGTGCTAATTCGTTTAATTTCATCTTATAACTCCTCAACTTTCTTACCACGAAGTGCAGCAACTTTCGCTGGTGTTTTTTGCATTTTTAAAGCTTCTAAAGTAGCTTTAGCAACATTAATTTTTGTATTAGCTCCAAGTGATTTGGAAACGATATCTTTAACTCCGGCAAGTTCTAGAACAGCTCTTGCTGCACCTCCAGCAATAATTCCTGTACCTTCTTTAGCAGGTTTTATTAAAACTGAAGCACGACCAACTTTACCAGTAGCTTCATGCGGAATTGTTCTTCCATCGATTAAGGCAACTTTTGTTACATTTTTATTAGCTGCTTGAATAGCTTTTTTAATAGCTTCTGGTACTTCATTTGATTTACCAGTACCAATACCAACTAGTCCTTTTCTATTTCCAACTACAACAGTAGCAGAAAATCTAAAGTGACGACCACCTTTTGTTACTTTTGTAACACGACCAATTGATACAACTGTTTCTTCAAGCAGATTCTTTTTAGAGTCCATATCTTGTTTTGGCATATTTTTACCTCCTTTTAGAATTCTAGTCCATTTTCGCGTGCAGCTTCAGCTAAAGCTTTAACACGACCATGGTAAAGGTATCCACCTCTATCAAAAACGACAGTTTTTATTTTTTTATTTTTAGCTTTCCCAGCAATATCTTTTCCTACAAGGCTTGCACCTTCGATATTACTTCCATTTTTTATTTTTAGTTCTACTGATGAAGAGCTTACTAAGGTAGTACCATTAGTATCATCAATGATTTGAGCAAAAATTTCATTATTAGACCTAAAAACATTTAATCTTGGACATTCTTTTGTTCCACTTATTTTAGCACGAACTCTATCATGTCTTCTTTTACGTACAACATTTCTTGATTCTTTTTTTATCATAATTTCGACTCCTTACCTTATTAAGCTGCTTTCTTACCTTCTTTACGACGTACATATTCATCTTTATAACGAATACCTTTACCTTTATATGGTTCTGGTTCTCTTATTTTACGAATATTCGCCGCAAATTCAGATACTCTTTGCTTACTACTTCCTGAAATAGTAATCTCAGTATTACTTACTTGTTCTACCTTCATATCAGATGGAACAACTACTTCAATTGGATGAGAATAACCCGCATTAACAGAAATTTTATTTCCTGCAACGTTGAAACGGTATCCTACACCAACTGCTTCTAAGCTTTTACTATATCCTTCTGTTACTCCAATCAACATGTTGTTAATTAAAGCATTAGTAGTTCCATGTAATTGTTTAGCTTGTTTTGTTTCATTTTTTCTATTAGTAATTATTTTTCCTTCAACTTCTTTAACTTCGATTAATGAATTGTAACTTTCTTGTAATTCCGCTTTAGGGCCTTTTACTTTAACTAAGTTATCAGTTATTTCAACAGTTACTCCACTAGGTATTACAAGCTCTCTTTTTCCTATTCTACTCATAGTTAATTTTCCTTACCAAATATAGGCAAGTACTTCTCCTCCTAGACTAGCCTCACGGGCTTCTTTGTCAGTCATTAATCCTTTTGAAGTTGAAATAATTGCAATTCCTAGTCCGTTTAGAACACGAGGAATTTCATTACTTTTAGCATAAACACGTAATCCTGATTTACTAATTCTTTTAAGTCCAGTGATTACTCTTTCTTTCTTCTCACCATATTTTAGAGTTATAGTTAATTTATCTCCTTTAATATCTTTTTCATATTTATAATCAGTGATAAATCCTTCTCTTTTAAGAATTTCAGCAATTCCTAAAGTCATTTTTGACCCTAAAACAACAACTGTTTCATATCTCATTTGATTTGCATTACGAATTCTTGTAAGCATATCTGCAATTCTATCATTTACCATAATTAAATTCCTCCTTTCCTACCAACTAGATTTCTTTACGCCAGGTATTTTACCTTCATTTGCTAATTCTCTAAAGCAAATACGGCATAGTTTATATTTGCGAAGTACGCCATGAGGACGTCCACATCTTTCGCAACGAGTATAAGCTCTAGATTTGAATTTTGGAGCTCTTTTTGATTTTACAATCATACTTGTTTTTGCCATAAATATTTTCCTCCTCTTTCTACTTTCTAAAAGGCATACCAAATGCACTTAATAATTTTAATGCTTCTTCGTTAGTTTTAGCAGTTGTAACAAATATGATATCCATACCTCTTACTTTTGCTACATCATCATAGTTAATTTCTGAGAAAATTAGTTGTTCTTTAATTCCTAAAGTATAATTTCCTTTACCATCAAATGCTGTTTTAGATATTCCTCTAAAATCTCTTACACGAGGTAGAGCTATTTTAACTAATTTTTCCATGAAGTTATACATATTTTCACCACGAAGTGTTACTTTAACACCAATTGGTTGTCCCTCTCTTATTTTGAAACCAGCTATAGATTTACGAGCTTTTGTTACAACTGGTTTTTGCATTGCGATTAACTCAAGGTCACGAGCTGCTGCCTCAATCCACTTTGAATCTTGTGAACCTTCTCCAACACCCATGTTAATAACTATTTTTTCTAATTTTGGCACTTGCATTCTTGATGTATAGTTAAATTCTTTTGTTAATTCAGCAACTATTTTGTCATTATATAATTCTTTAAAATTACTCATATCATCACCTATTTGCTAGCTTTCTTTTTAGTTTCTTTTTTAGCAGTAGTTTTTACTTCTTTAGCTTCTTTTACAGCTTTTTCTTCTTTTTTAGGTTTTGTAGCTTTTTCTATTTTTTTAACGTTTGAAACATGAATAGGAGCTTCTATATCGATAATTCCACCTGTTTCGTTAGTTCTTCCAGGTTTAATGTGCTTTTTAACAACATTTATGCCTTCAACAATAACTTTGTCTTTAGTTTTTAGAGTTTTGATTACTTTTCCCTCTTTGCCCTTGTCTTTACCAGTAATTATTTTAACATTATCTCCAACTTTAATTTTCATATTGGCCTCCTTATAATACTTCTGGTGCAAGAGATACGATTTTCATGAAGTCTTTATCTCTTAACTCACGAGCAACTGGTCCTAAAACTCTTGTTCCTACTGGACTCTTATCATCTTTGATTAAGACACAAGCATTATCATCAAATTTGATATATGAGCCATCTGCACGTCTTACACCTTGTACTGTTCTAACTATTACAGCTTTGACTACTTTACCTTTTTTAATATTACTATTTGGAATAGCTTTCTTTACTGTTCCTACTACTATATCTCCGATATTTCCATATCTTACTTTAGAGCCACCCATTACCCTAATTACAAGGATTTCTCTAGCTCCAGAGTTGTCAGCAACTTTAAGTCTTGATTCTTGCATTAACATAATAAGTACCTCCTATAGGATAACAGCTTCAATTAGTACTTCAACTAATTCATATCTTTTTGTTTTAGATAATGGTCTAGTTGCTACTATTTTAACTGTATCTCCTTCTTTAGCTTTGTTTTGTTCATCATGAGCTACATATTTCTTTGAGTATTTAACTCTTTTTCCATATAGTGGATGCTTTTTATAAGTTTCAACTAAAACAGTAATAGTTTTATCGCATTTAGCACTAACAACTTTACCAATTAATTCTTGTCTTTTAGTTTCTGCCATTATTTTTCGCCTCCAATTTTTCTTTCGCTTAGAATAGTTTTCATTCTAGCGATATCTTTTCTAAGTTCGTGAATCTTATTAGGTTTTTCTAAAGTTCCTGTTGATTGTTTTAGTCTTAAACCAAATAGTTCTTCCTTTGCTTCTTTGATTTTTATTTCTAATTCAGCATTTTCAAGTTTTCTTAAATCTTGTAATTTTTCATTAACCTTCATTTGATTCACCACCCTTTACTTCCTTTTTAACAAATTTTGTTTTAATAGGTAGTTTATGACTAGCAAGTCTTAGAGCTTCTCTTGCAATACTTTCAGAAACGCCCCCAACTTCAAACATGATTTTACCAGTTTTTACTACTGCTACCCATTCTTCTACGTTACCTTTACCAGTACCTTGTCTTTGTTCTAAAGGTTTTTTAGTACGAGCCATGTGTGGAAAAATATTTATCCATACTTTTCCACCACGTTTCATATAACGAGTCATTGCTATACGAGCTGCTTCTATTTGCCGAGCACTTATCCATGCTCCTTCTTTGGCTTGTAAACCATATTCACCAAATTGTAATTCTAAATTACCTCTTGCATGTCCATCATATGATATACGATGTGGTTTACGATATTTAGTTCTTTTGGGAATTAACATCTTTTGTAACTCCTTTCCTTGCCTTAGTAGGAAGGATTTCTCCTTTGTAAATCCATACTTTCACACCAATCTTACCATAAGTAGTATTTGCTTCACTTATAGCATAATCAATATTAGCTCTTAAAGTATGTAGAGGAACTGTACCCTCAGTATAACCTTCAGTTCTTGCCATTTCAGCTCCTGCTAGGCGACCTGATACAGACGTTTTAATTCCTTTAGCTCCTGCTTTCATTGTGTTTCTAATAGCACGTTTTTGAGCACTTCTAAATGGAGCTCTGGCTTCGATTTGGCTAGCTATTTGGTCAGCTACTAATTGAGCATTCAAATCAGGATTTTTAACTTCTACTATTGATACATATATATCTTCATCTACTAATTTTTTTAAGGCTTTCTTCAATTTTTCAATATCTTCTCCACCTTTACCAATAATGATACCTGGTTTAGCAGAGTTGATTTTAACTTCTGTTCTTTTTGGGTTTCTTTCAATAATAACTGATGCAACAGCAGCATCTTTTAGTTCTTTGGCAATATATTCACGAATTTTAATATCTTTGTTTAATAAATCCCCAAAATCTTTTTTAGATGCAAACCATTTAGAATCCCAATCTTTATTTACTCCGATTCTTAGGCCGATTGGATTAACTTTTTGTCCCATATTATTTAGCCTCCTTATTATCACTTACTTTGATAGTAATATGACTTGTTCTTTTATCTCTTCTATCAACTTTTGTTCTGCTTCCGAATTTAATTCTTTTTAGAACTTGTCCTGGATTAATATAGCAAGAAGAGATAAATAATTGAGATTCATTAGCACCATTATTATTAACAGCATTAGCGATAGCAGATTTTAATACTTTTTCAATTAATCTACTTGCTTTTGTATTTGTGTTTTTTAAGATAGCTTCGGCAGTAGCTACATCTTTTCCTCTTATAAGGTCAAGTGTCATTCTTGCTTTTCTTGGAGCTATCATTGCACCTTTATGTATTGCATATGCTTCCATTACTTATTTCCCTCCTACTTTTGTCCAGCATGTCCGCCGAATTTACGAGTCATCGCAAATTCTCCAAGCTTATGTCCAACCATATCTTCAGTAACATAAACAGGAATAAATTCTTTACCATTATGTACTGCAAATGTATGTCCGATGAAATCAGGATAGATTGTTGAACGACGAGACCAAGTCTTGATAACTTCTTTTTTATTGTTTTTATTTAATTCTTGAACCTTACTAAGTAATCTATCGAATACATAAGGTCCTTTTTTCAAACTTCTTGCCATCTTTCTTTCCTCCTATTTCTTTTTCTTACGGCTAACAATTAGCTTACTAGATGCTTTCTTCTTATTACGAGTTTTATATCCAAGTGCTGGTTTACCCCAAGGAGTAACTGGTCCTTTACGTCCAATAGGTGCACGTCCTTCACCACCACCATGTGGATGGTCATTAGGGTTCATAACAGAACCACGGTTTGTAGGACGAATACCCATATGTCTTTTTCTTCCAGCTTTTCCTAAGTTTACTAGTTCATAGTCTTCATTTCCAACTACTCCGATAGTTGCCATACATGTTCCTAAAACTTTTCTTGTTTCACCAGATTGAAGTCTTAGCATAACATATTTGCCTTCTCTACCTAGTATTTGAGCACTTGTTCCTGCACTACGACAAATTTCTGCGCCTTTACCTGGTTTTAGTTCGATACAATGAACCACTGTACCAACAGGAATATTTTCTAAAGGTAGGGCATTACCTACTTTGATATCGGCATTAACACCATTTTCAATAATACTTCCTACTTCAATATCTTTTGGAGCGATAATATATCTTTTTTCTCCATCTTTATAGATAATTAAACAAATATTAGCATTTCTATTTGGGTCATATTCAATTGATGCAACACGACCTGGAACACCAATTTTGTTTCTTTTAAAATCAATCATTCTGTATTTTTGTTTAGCTCCACCACCAATGTGTTGAACTGTCATTCTACCTTGATTGTTTCTTCCACCTGTTTTGTTCTTTGTTACAAGTAGAGATTTTTCTGGAGTAGAAGTTGTAAGTTCTGTGTTAGCTAAAGTACTCATCCCACGACGACCATTAGTCGTTGGTTTATATTTCTTTATTGGCATTTTTTCCACTCCTTCTAAAATTCGATTTTGTCACCGTCTTTAACAGTAACAATTGCTTTCTTATAAGTTTTTGTCATTCCAGTATATCTTCCAACTCTTTTTTTCTTTGCTTTAGTATTTAATGTATTTACTTTCGTAACAGTTACTTTAAATGCCGCTTCAATAGCTTTTTTGATTTGAATTTTATTAGCACTTTTTGCTACTTTGAATGTATATACATTATTTTCAGAAGCAGTTGCTGATTTTTCAGTAATTACTGGAGCGATAATAATATCAGTATAATCTTTCATTATTTAAGTGCCTCCTCAATCACAGATAGAGCAGCTTCTTCTACTACTAGAATATCGCTATTAACTATATCTAAGCAGTTGATTTCATCTGCCATGATAGAGTATGCATATCCTAAGTTTCTAGTAGCCATATATAAGTTTTCATTATCATCTAACGTCACAAATAATACTTTGCCATCAAGATTTAATGTCTTTAATATTTCTTTAACTTCTTTTGTTTTTAAAGTCTTTAATGTAACATTATCAATTACAACTAGTTCTTTATCAATATATTTATGAGTTAAAGCTGATTTTAAAGCTAGTACTCTTTCTTTTTTATTCATTTTGAATGTGTAGTCTCTTGGAGTTACACCACCTGAGATTCCACCACCACGCCATTGTGTAGCTCTTGTTGAACCTTGACGTGCACGACCTGTTCCTTTTTGCTTCCAAGGTTTTCTGCCACCACCAGATACTTCAGAACGAGTCTTTGTTTTAGCAGTTCCTTGTCTTAAAGCAGCAAGTTGTAAGTCGATTGCTTTTTTTAGAACAATATCATTTACTTCAATTTTCCAAACACTATCAGCAAGTGTTATGTCTTTTAATTGTTCACCTTTTGTATTTATTAATTTTATCTTTGCCATCTTTGATTCACCTTTCTAGCGTCTTTAAGCGCTTTCTCCTTGGTTATCATTTTCTGTAGTTTCTGTAGTAGTTTCCGTAGTTTCTTCTTCCTTTTTTTCTACTACTTCTTCCTTATTTTCTACTGGTTCTTCCGCTATTTCTTCAGTTGTAACTTCAGTTTCAGTAGTAACTTCTTCTACTACTTCATCAACTACAGTTTCAGAAGCATAAGACATTAATTCTTTAGGTTCTTTAGCTTTATCTTTTTTAACAGCTGATTTGATTAAAACTAAAGCTCCTTTTGCTCCTGGAATATTTCCACTAACTAAAATGTAATTTTCGCTAGTATTAACTTCGATAATTTCAAGATTTTGAATAGTTGTTGTGACATTACCCATATGTCCAGGTAATTTCTTACCAGGCATAACACGCATTGGTCGCATTGTTCCCATTGAACCTGGTCTTCTATGATATCTTGAGCCATGTCCTGATGGTCCACTTTTTTGACCATGTCTTTTGATAACACCCTGAAATCCTTTTCCTTTATTTGTTCCAGTGACATCAACATATTCACCTGCTGCAAATATATCTACACCCACAGTATCTCCTAAATTATAAGTTCCTTCAAAGTTTCTAATTTCTTTTAAGAAGCGCTTAGGAGTTGTGCCAGCTTTTTTAGCATGGCCGATACTAGCTTTACTTGCATTTTTTTCTTTTTTATCAACAGTTGCTAGTTGGATAGCACTATAGCCATCTTTTTCTTCTGTTCTTATTTGTGTAACAACGTTGGGACTTACGGATACTACTGTAACTGGAATTAATTTTCCATCTTTTGTAAATACCTGAGTCATTCCAACTTTGCGTCCTAAGATTCCTTTCATTTTCTTACCTCCAATTATTTATTATTTAATTTTGATATCAACACCACTTGGTAAATCCAAACGAGTTAATGCATCAACAGTTTCTTTACTAGGATTTGTAATAACAATTAGTCTTTTATGAGTTCTCATTTCAAATTGTTCTCTTGAATCCTTGTATTTGTGAACAGCTCTTAGTACTGTAACTTTTTCAACTTCTGTTGGAAGTGGTACTGGTCCAGATACTTCGCCACCTGTTCTTTTGATAGTTTCTACAATCTTAGCACATGCTTGGTCTAAAACACGATGGTCATATGCTTTAAGATTGATACGAACTTTGTTACTTGACATTAACAATGTCCTCCTTTCGCCTATATCTAGTATAGACTCGCTCCGTAATGAATTCCCTGATTTAGGAAAAGTATTTAACAACATCTCCTAGTGTATCAGCAACCTCACACATCTATGCAGTCATACAAGATTAATGTTACCATTAAATTATATGAAATGCAAGCATTTTTTTGCAGTTTTTTGATGAAATTTAAAGACAAATAAAATTATTAATATAGTAATTAAGTTCTCATTATATTTTGCTATTTTAGAAAGTTAATTTTTTTTGATAAACCTTTTCCACTTCTTCAGCATATTGAACACTACTATATTCTCTTTTATCCTTCTTACAGTTTTCTCTTAGTTGATTCATTTTAGTAGAGTCAATTTTTAATTCTAAAGCACGATTTATATAGTCCATTTTATCTTTAATTAAATATCCATTGTAATTATCTCTTACTATATAGTCAAATGCAGAATCATTTATGCACAAAACCGGTATCTCATTATATAGTGACTCTAAAATAGATAATCCTTGTGTTTCTGATGTGGAAGCTGTAACAGTTAAATCTGCCAATTGGTAGCAATAAGCCATTTGATCATATGGAAGTTTTCCAAGCATTATAATTTCTTTAGAATTGGTACTCACCATTTGCAAATAATTTGTATAAGTGCCATCTCCTACTAATAATAGTTTAATGTTTAAATCAATCTTATTTAATTCTTTCTGGCATTGTATTAGAAAATCAATATTTTTTTCTTTTTCTAATCTTCCTGAATATAATAATATAAAATCTTGTTCACTTAATCCTAATTTTTCTCTTGTAATTTGATTTTTTTGGGAACAAGGCATATAAATCCCTGTTTTTATAATATAAGGCTCTTTTTGAATAGAAAAATCTTTCATTAAATAACTATACATTTTTTCTGAAGGGACAATTAAATCATCACAATTAGAATTGCAAAAGTTTTCTACCATAAATTTTTCTGTCATATCTCCTAAATGCAAAAAATTATTAAAAGCATAGTGTCTATAATCATGATAAAAAGTATGAGCAGTATGACATTTATAAATTCCATAATCTTTAGCCACTTTATTTGCAAGAAGACCAACTGTTAATTCGCTATGCGAATGAATAATATCTAAATTTAGACTTCTAACAGCATTTATATTACTAATTGTATACGGATTTATCATTCTCAGATTCCACTTAGAAACATCAACACTTGGCAAGTACAATATATTATTCTGTTCTATCGGATATTTTGTTTTACCACCTGTTATAATGTAAACTTGATGTCCTAGTTGTTCTAAACCAAATTTTAAAGAATCAACACTAGTTATCACACCATTTATTTTCGGATGATAGCTATCAGTAAATAAACCTATTTTCACAACCTTCCCCCTTAAAACAAGATTTAATATATCACAAAAGACTAAAAATGGCAATCTCTATTAACAGTATAGCAAATTTTTTAAGAATGAAAAAAGTACTCAAATTTAAGTACTCAATCCTTATTTTTTATTCATACGTATATGTTAAACTTTGATTGTTGTCATATTCACTAATTATCTCTTCAAAAGTACTATCCCATATTTCTTTTTGAATTTGTTCTAAAATTTTATCATAATTATTAGCTTCGCTTACAATAATTTCTGTTAGTAAAGTCTTTTCATTATGTTTATTATTTTCTATTTCTTGTAATTTTTCGTTTTCTCTTGCAATAACTTGGTTTAATTTCACAACCATTTTTTCAATATATTGCAATGCTAAATCTGTATTTTTTAAATCTTCATCTAAATTATCAGGAAAACTTATTTTATCACCTTTATTAAAAATCTTAGCCTCTATTGCAGCCTTTATTGCAAAAGCAATTAACAAATTAGCAATAAATGTAAAAACTGTAAGATTTCCCACAATCGATAAAGTAATTACACTTGTAGCCATCATAATTAACATTGTTATTATTTTTTCTTTTTTCATTTCTTCTAGTTGTTCTTTTTGACTTTCTAATAGTTGAATTTGAGTTGTTAATTCTCTTTCAGCTATTTGAAAATTATTTAAATCATCAGAAAGTTTCAAAATAATCAACTTTTGTATTTTTAATTGGTTCTTTATTATAAAATGCTTAGAAATCAAATTATTATTATAAGAACTATTATTTTTCATAATATCACCACTCAATTGCTTTTATATCCTACAATCTTTTCTATCACTTGTCAATGAATTTCAAATGTACCAAAACTTATACTAAATACATTATATGTGTTAAAATATTCTTAACAAGATGATTATATGAACACAACAAAAAAAGAAAATTTACAAGATATTAAGTTTGAAATAAATGATATTAATTTTAACGTCAGAAGCTCTTGTATTATCAAAGATAAATTGTATAAAAGAGTTCTTTTAGCTAACATGAGAACAATAACTACTCATGAAGCATTTTTATTGCCAGGAGGAAGACTTAATCTATTAGAAAACTCTAAAGAGGCGATTACTAGAGAAATAAAAGAAGAATTAAATTTAAATTTAGATTATAAACTTATTTCTATCGAAGAAAATATAGCCAAAGAAAAACAATTCCATATGATAGAATTTGTTTATTATGCGGAAATAGATAATTTTGATTTAGTTAATAATTTAGACAATGGTTGGGATAAATTTAAAATCTTTGATATAAAAGATATCAATAGTTTAGATATTAGACCTAAAACGATAAAAGAGTTAATAAAACAAGAAGAATACAAAAATATAAGTCACAACATTAATTGTGATTGGCTACAAATTAGATTATAATTATTTTTCAGTATTATCCATCTTATGATTTAAAAAGAAAACTAAACCTTGGTCATTATCGTATTCACAATTTGCTTCTTTATTTACTTGAAGCATTATATAATCTTTTAATCTTTTTAAACGTGAACGATATTCTACTCTAGTTATTTGATTATTATTTTCCTTTTGGGCTTCTTTTTCTCTAGATTGTATTTCTTGTAATCCTTTATATTTTTGTGTTTCTTTTTTAAGAGTTTGCATTAAAATTTTGCCTTTAATTTCATTTAATTCTAATTCATTCTATAACACTCTTTTCAATTAATAAAGATAAGGGTAATCATTTGTTTCTGTTTGTAAATTACTAGATTTAAATTCTTTAGGTTCTAATAACTTTTTAGTTAGTCTCATTATTTCTTCTTTTTGTCCATCTATAGAAAATGTTCTTAATGAATCGTAATCGCCGCCAAACATATTATCTATTTTGTGAATAACACCATCATCTAATTTAATTCCCTCTAACTCTATTTTACTTTCAGAAGTAAGTTTCTTTAATATTCTTAAATCTAAAGTTAATACATCTCTTTTATCATAATCTAAATTTGCTTTGATATAAAGACCATCAAACGGAAATTTTACTACTTGACTTTCAAAATCTGTTAAAACTACTACTAAAGGAAGAATACTATTAGATTTCATAATTTGATAACTATGAAAATCTGCTACTTCTTTATAAACAGTTACTTTCTCTTTATCATCTTCCTGTACTTCTTTTTTCATTCCTAATGCTTTGTTATATAAACTTTCCATTGAAATAAAACTTTCTCCTAAATCATTAGATACAATAATCCCTTCTTGATTATCTTGTCTTTCAAAAGCTTCTACAGGCGTTAAAACATTAAACTTAGTACCATCATTGTAAGCTAAAACATCTTTTTCGTAATTAAAACCCTTATTTTTGCAAGTTCTTTTCCAACAATGAGATTTTAAATATTGGATTTTTAACTTATATAAATTACCATCTTTTAAATATTCCTTAGACTCAAAAATATCTAAGAAATTAGTTTCCACAATTAAAGGATATATATTTTCTTTCCTTAACTCTCTAAATTTCTCATAATTAACTTTTTCCACTAAGACAGTTATTTTATTTTCTTTCATAATATTTTTTCTCCTTTTTTATTTTCAATATCATATTACTAATAATATACATTGTCAAACTTTTTTTCATCAACTTTTTATTTTAATTAACATTTAAAAATACCACTTAAGAGTGATGTATTCTTCCTTAATATTAGGTTTCTTAACTAACTTTTGATTAGCTCCTTCTCCTTCAATTGCAAATATAGTATCTGTTTGAGGCAATTCTACACTTGTATTAGGTAATTCTTCTAATTGTTCATAATGCCACTTTTTATCATAACCTATCGTTTTATCATATTCAATCGGTTTTATTACATAACCTACTACTTCATATTTATAAACAGGATGAAACTTCATAGTACCATTTACTAAGCCTAAAAAAGCTTTTATTTTTTCTTCTTCACTCATTAAATTTTTTTCCACTACTTCTAAAAAAGGAGACCAAACAGTTTGATACCAAACAATGGGTGATTTAAAACCTTTTTTTACTAATTCATCATAATATTCATTAACTAAATTTATAATAAAGTATAAATTTTTATAACTTTCAAATGCTTTACCTCTACGATAACCATTTCCATCATGATAAAGATAAATTCCATTTACATTTCGATCAAATATTAGTGTTATAAAATTTATTCTATTAAAATAATAATCACTTTTATCATGAGAATTGGAATTAATAATTTTTACATAAATGCTTTCTAACTCCGATATTATCAATTTAATATATTGTAAATTTTCACCTTCAATAATTTCTTCTTTTCAGGTGTTCTTTGCAAAATACAACGTTGCTTCTAATAAAAAATTTATGTTAGAAATAATATTTTCATCATCTTGTTCTATCATTGCTTCTATACATTTATCAAAAAACTTCTTAAACAAATTTTTAACACTTTTCGAGCAAACTTCAAGTGCAGCAGCTTTAGTTTTTTTCATATTTGATATATATGAATTTTTTACTTTCTCCATACCATTCTTCTCTCCAAAATTAATTGTTATTATATATTAACAACTTTACTGTGTCAATCTTCTTCCGTAAACAAATCCTCAGTTTCTTTCATCTCTTTTGGAAGAGCTATATCCATATATTTAAGAATAGTTGGAGCAACCATTGTTAAGTCACCATTAGCAAGTTCTAGCTTAGAATTAGTTATAATAAATGGAACTTGACTTAAAGTATGAGTAGTTACTGGTTCATCATTTTCATCTAACATAATATCAGCATTACCATGGTCAGCTAAGATAACCATATTATAGAAATTTTCTTCGGCTTTTTCATACAACTTACCTAAACAAATATCAACCGCCTCTAAAGCTTTAATCGTTGCCTTTAAGTTCCCTGTATGTCCAACCATATCGCCATTAGCATAATTAATTAAAATAAAGTCATAATCTTTTTCCATACATTTAATAGCTTGCTTTGTAATATCAACAGCACTCATCTCTGGTTTTAAATCATAGGTAGCAACTTTTGGAGATGGAACTAAAAATCTATCACACCCTTCAAGAACCAACTCTTTTCCACCATCAAAGAAATATGTAACGTGGGCATACTTCTCAGTTTCGGCAATTCTTGCTTGAGTAAGTCCAAGTTTAGAAATATATTCTCCTAAAGGATTTGTAACAACTAAATCTTCAAGCATATTTTTTTCTTCTAAGCCTTCATTCTTTTCATCAACTTTATACAAAGTATATAACTTTAAATTATTCATATTAAGGGTTTCAAACTCTTTAAAATTAGAGTCTTTTAAAGCTTTTAATATTTGCTTAGCTCTATCTGTACGATAATTTAGCCATAACAAAGCATCTCCATCGCGAATAACAGTTCCTCTTTCAAAAGCAAAAGGAGGAATAAACTCATCAGTAATATTTTTCTCATAACAAGCTTGTAATGCTACTTGAATGTTATTCGAATAATTACCACTATTTCTTGTTACTAAATCATAATATAGTTTCGTTCTTTGATAATTTTTATCTCTATCCATAGCATAGTATCTACCACACATTGTCACAATCTTTCCTATACCTAATTCTTTAATTTTTTCTTCTACTTGTTTAATATATTCATAAGCTACTTTTTCTTTGGTATCACGTCCATCTGTTATGACATGAATTAAAACATTAGTAATTCCATCAGATTTTAGTTGCTCTAACATATCAAGTAAAAATTTTAATCTTGAATGGACTCCACCTGAAGAAGTTAACATCATTAAGTGTAATGGTTTAGAATTATTTTTAACATAATTAATCATTTCATTATAGACAATATTATTTTTTAAACGATTATCTTGAAATAGTTCTTCTATAATTGTAACTTTTTGTTTCGTCATTCTTCCAGCACCAATCGTTAAATGTCCAACTTCCGAATTACCAAACTGCCCTTTTAGAAGTCCAACTGACGACTCAGATGCTTTTAACAAAGAGTGTGGATATTTATTCCATAATTTTATAAAATTACTCATACTAGCTTGTTTAACAGCATTGCCATGTACTTCATCTCTCATACCAACACCATCTAGGATAACAGTAATTACTTTTTTCATGTTCTCACCCTATTTAATAATAACAAAAAAACAGATAAATGACAAAAGTTAATTGTAATTTACCTGCTTAGAGCACTTAAGTTTTGTTTCTAAAAGAATCGCATCAGCTACAGAAGATATAAATTCGGAATTTGTAGGTTTCGAACGTTCAAAATCAACACTATTTCCAAAAATAGATTCCATTACTTCATAATCTCCTCTACTCCAACTTACTTCAATTGAATGTCTTATAGCTCGTTCAACTCTTGATGGAGTAGTATCATACATACCAGCAATTAGTGGATATAAATCTTTCGTTATTTTATTTACTTTTGTACCATTAGTAAACATTTGAAATATACCTTCTCTAATATATTGATAACCTTTAATATGAGCAGGCATTCCTAGTTTATGTAATTGCTTACTAATAATTGTTTTGATTTCTATTTCATCTGGAGTTTCAATAACTTGTTCTTGGGAAGCAGAATTAATGATAACTGTTTCAATATCTTTTAAATATTTAGGACTTATAAAAACTGCTTCAATAGTTGGTATAATATTTGTTATTTTCTTTAAGCAAGTAGTATTATATTCACTAATTAAGATGTATTTATTTTTGATATCTTCTTTATAAAGTTCATTAATAATGGAAAGTCCATCACGTTTAGGAAGTCCAATGTCTAATATAACAATATTGTAATTTCCTCCTTCTTCTTTAATGTATTGATACGCTGTTTCGCCATCAAACTTTTTAATATCTGCTACAACTTTTTCCGATTCTTTAAAGTAATTCTTGAACAACTCGTACTGCACTTCGTCATTAATTATCATTAATGCTTTAACTTTACAGTTCATAATTTTTGTCCCTTCTATTACTGCCTAAAAAGATTATAAAATATAAAAAGACAAAATACCATAAAATATCTTGTCTTCATATGTCAATTTTTGTCAAAATTTATTATTTTATTGTATATTTCCTCTAAACTCTTCGGATTTTGGGCAGATGAAGAGATTAAATAACCATCTATATATGGATAAAAATCCAAAATATTTTCTTTATTAACTCCTCCACCATAGATAATAGATAATTCTTTATCGGTATACTTTTGCATTATTTTTTTTATATATAAAACTATTTCAATTAATTCATCTTTTGTAATACTATCACTTTTATTTACTGCCCATACTGGTTCATAAGCGATAATGAAATTTTCTAATTCTTCTTTCGTAAAATGATTAAAAACTTTTGTTATTTGAGAGTTTAATACACTCATGGTTTTACCTCGTAATTTTTCTTCTTTTGTTTCCCCAATTATATAGACTGGTTTTATATTATTAGCTATAATTCTCTTTATTTTTTGAATAATTATTTTATTATCTTCATTAAAATAAATTCTTCTTTCACTATGCCCAATCAAAGAGTATTTAACACCTAAACTTTTTAGCTGAGTTGCATTTACTTCTCCTGTATAAGCACCACCTTCATAAGAAGAAACATCTTGACTACCTAGATTGTATTTATTATTACGAAAGAATACTAGATATGGACTAGAAGGATAAATAACTAAATTAACATCTTTTTTAGAAAAATTTCTTAAATCATGTTCATAATCCATTATTTCTTCGAGAGTTAAATTTGATTTTAGATTACACATCAAGTACTTCATAACTACTTTCCTCTTCTATTGCATCAAAAGCATCTAATTTTCCATCTTTGATATATTCTAACGTTGCTCCACCGCCTGTTGATAGATACGTAAATTCATTTTTTAAACCAAATTTATTAACAGCAGAGACACTATCTCCACCACCAATAACCGTAATAGCATCAGTTAAAGCAACTTTTAAAAGTAACTCTCTTGTTCCTGTGGCAAATCTGTCATCTTCGTATTTTCCTGCTGTACCATTGATAAATATTGTTTTAGATTCTAAAATAGCATTATTATATTTTTCTACTGTTTTCATTCCAATATCTAATATAATATCATCATCAGATATATCGATTAAATTAAGATGTTTTAGATAATCATTATTATATTTTCTTCCAACTATAACATCTAGTGGAAGCATTATTTTTTCTTTATTGGCAACTAATATTTTTTTCATTTGTTCTATTAAATGAGGTTCTTTTGTTACTATAGAATTTCCAATATTAAAACCTAGAATTTGTAAACAAGTATTAGCTAAAGCTCCAGTTAAAAGAAGATAATCACATGATGGAATTAATTTTTCAATAATCGGAAGTTTATCATCAACTTTTGCTCCTCCCATTAAAACAGTAAACGGTCGCTTAGGTTCCATAACATATTTCTTTAAAGCATTAATTTCTTGTTCGACTAAAAGGCCAATACAACTAGGTAGGAGTTTGGCTACTCCATAAGTTGAGGCATGACGACGATGCGCAGACCCAAAAGCATCCATTACGAAAACATCAGCAAGTCCTGCCCAGTAATTAGCAAGTTGTAAGTCATTACCACTCTCTTCTTTATTGGGATAATCTCTGTGTCTTGTATTTTCAAGTAAGATTATATCAAGAGGAGCCATTTTTGCTACTGCTTCTTCAACAATAGTACTTACACATTGTTTGGAAAAGGTAACCTTTGTATTTAATAACTCTTTTAATCTTTTAGCCACAGGTTCTAAAGTATATTTTAGTTTATCTTCTTCACTTTTAACTTTACCTAAATGGGATAAGATTATAATAGAGCAATTTTGATTTAGTAAATACTCAATAGTATCTAGGGAAGCTAAAATCTTCGTATCATCTATTATTACACCATTTTCAATTGGTACATTATAATCACATCTTAATAGTACTTTTTTATTTTTTAAATCCATATCTCTTAATGTTTTTTTCATAATAAGATTCATTCCTTTCATTTCGTTCAAGGCATATATTAGTATAAATCCTTGAATTAAATTTATTTTTTCTCATCAAGTTATTCACCTATTTCATAACCATTTTTAATATCTAACATTTGTCCTTTTAATAAAGCATTATTATTTTTTATATTAAATTTTCTATAATCATATTTTATAGTTCTTTCATATCCTGGAGGAAAATAATGTTCAGAATAGCCTTTTTTATCAATATCTTCTACTATTTCTTTTAATTCAAAATCACACATATCATCAAGCATTCCTCTTCCTGCTCCATCAGTAATATATGGATAGTGTGTACCATTTCCTTTTTCTAAATCTCTAGAACCTAAATATGTAATTTTAAACGTTGTTGTTGAACCAGTATCATATTCCATTTCCATAGTATCATTTTCTTTAAAACCTAAACTACTTAATCTCGTAATTACCGCATTAATTAGCGGTATTTCTCTATGATCATTTTCTATACAAATCCAGCAGTCATAAACTTTGCCATTATATTTTATATTATATAGATGATATGCAAGCGAATCAAATGTTGCAAGTATTGTATATGCTAAATCTGCAAGAGTTCTTCTATCTGTTATTTCTATCTCTCTTTAAATTTTATCTTCTAATCCTTCTATTCCAACTCTAAAAATTAATACTTTAGTCATTTTCTAACACCTTTACTTCAAATAAAATTCTTTCTTATTTATTTAATAGCCAATCTATTATATTTTTATGAATTATACCGTTTTGGGAAAAATCAAACTTATCCATCGAAATAACATATTTTGGATAATTATCTTTGATATTATTATAAACATCAAATTCTCTTGTTATAACTTTATCATCTAATAAATAATAGCAAACTTGATAATATTCTTTATTTCCATCTTTAAGTGCAATAAAATCTATTTCACCATTATCTAAATTACCGACCTTTACATCATAACCTCTATAAACTAATTCATTATAAACTATGTTTTCTAAATATGCTCCCATTTGTTCTTTTTTGGATACATTTAGTGTTTGTCCTAATCCTAAATCAGTTAAATAATATTTATATTTACCATTTAAAATTCTCTTTCCCCTAACATCATATCTATCAGCTTTTTCGATTAAATGTGCCTTACACATATATTCCAAATAATTATATAATGTAGTTTTTCCAACACCTCTATCATCATTCATTTCAAAATATTTAGCAAGACTTTCAGCCGAGAAAGTTTGAGATGGTGTAGTTACAATATATTCTGCAATTCTATTAAATAACTCTAAATCTGTTACTTTAAATCTATTTATTATATCTTTAACAACTATTGAATTGTAAACATCTGTTAAATATGTTCTAATTTCATATTCATCATGCAAATTAAACCTTTGAGGTAATCCACCCCATTTAATATAATTATTAAATTGTTCTTCTAATTTATACTTGTCTAATTCATAATTTTTAAATTTGCAAACTTCCATAAAAGAGAAAGGTTTTATTTTAAAACTTACATATCTACCAGAAAGAAGTGTTGCGAGTTCTCCAGAAAGTAAATCACTATTAGATCCAGTTAAGAAAATAGATATTTTGTCTCCATATTTTGCTTTAGAAGAATTAACAGTTTTTTCCCATTCCTTAACATATTGTATTTCATCAAGAAATACATAATACTTATCAATATTAATTATCCTATTTTTGATATACCTATCTAATTCCTTTGCCGTTTTTATATCTGAATAATCAGATAACTCAAAATTCATATAAATAATATTGTCATCTTTAACACCAGACTCTTTTATCTCATTTATTATCTGTCTTAAAATAACTGATTTTCCACATCTTCTAATTCCAGTAATAACTTTAATCAAATCTTGATTATAAAAAGGTCTTATCTTTTCTAAATAATTTTCTCTTATTACCATAATTATTCCTCCTGTCCTCATTATATATGATTTATTCCAAAAAGTCAATTTTGTCTTATACAGAAGACAAAATTACATTTTATAACATTTTTTTCTTATATTAATATTTATAATAAATATAGAATGTTTTATTAAATAAAAGACCGACACATTAAGTTGTATCGGCAGTCAACAAAAGGTGCTGAGCAATCACTCGTGTCTTTATATTTAGATATTATCATATTATACATTTCAATCAAAACATTACTTTAAATTAGCTATATACTTTGCAGTTCGCATCATTTGCGAAGTATAACCCATTTCGTTGTCATACCAAGCAACAATTTTAACAAGTTCCTGCTCCCCATCTTTTAAAACAGTTGTTGATAAACCATCGACTAAAGCTCCAACTTTTCTACCAATAACATCACTTGATACAATTGGCTCTATTGTAAATTTTAATGTCTCATTTTGGTTATTTTCTAAAAGGGTATTAATTTCTTCTTTTGTTGTACTTCTTTTTAAGACTAAAGTAACATCAATTACTGAGCCATCACTAACAGGTACACGAAAAGCATTTCCATCCATCTTACCCATTAACGAAGGAATAACCTTACCTATTGCACTTGCAGCACCAGTGGATGCTGGAACAATATTACTAGCACACGCTCTACCACGACGAGCAAGAATGCCTTTATTATGAGGTATATCTAGTGTAGCTTGGTCATTTGTATAAGCATGAACAGTTGTCATGAATCCTCGTTCTATACCAATATTATCATCAATAACTTTTAACACTGGTGCTAAACAATTAGTTGTACAAGAAGCAGCAGAAATTATTTCCTCGCTTCCATCTAATATACTTTCATTAACATTATAAACAATTGTCTTAACATCACTTTTTGATGGAGCAGAGATAATAACTTTTTTAGCTCCTGCCTCGATGTGTTTATGAGCACCTTCAAAATCTGTAAATTTCCCCGTACACTCTAAAACAACATCTATTCCTAAATATGCCCAAGGTAAATTACTTGGGTCTTTTTCGGCATAAACCTTAATTCTTTTCTTACCATTAATAATAATTTCATCATTTTCATAACTTATCTTATCTTCATGAAAAGTCCTGTGATTTGTATCATATTTAAGTAAGTAAGCTAATGTCTCGGCATCTGTTAAATCATTAATAGCTACAATGTCAAAATCGACTCCTGTAATCATTTCACGGAAAGCTAACCTTCCTATTCTTCCAAATCCATTTATGGCAACTTTTATCATTTTTATCTTCCTCCTCTATTCAAATGAACTTCCACCAATAAATTCTCTTAATATTGAATCTTTACTAACTAAATCTGTTGCTATTGGGAAAAACCCTTTTAGAAAATTAATTAATCTTCTTGCTTCTTCATAATATGGCGACTCTTGCGGTACTGAGTATAAAAGTGGTTCCACAAAGACTTTTAAAACGCCAATTTCATAAACTAGTGCTGTATTAAGTATCTTATCAGCATTTTCTAAGAATGGGTAAATATATTTTTCTTCGCCACTTCTAACTGTATTCCAATACCCTATTGTAAAAGCAACATCTTTTCCTCTTGTTCTATTATCTCTAATAATTCTTCTAAGGAGCCTTAAATCTGTAGTTGAAATGTAATTGTGTTTATCCATATTTAAAGCAATAAAGGGACTAATATATATTTTATATTTTAGAGAATTATCAATTTCTTTAGTCATTTCATCGTTTAAGCAATGTAAACCTTCCATTAAAATTATACCTTTATTACCAAGTTTAATTGGCTTATTATTGTATTCTTTTTTTCCCAAGATAAAGTTATATTCAGGAATGACAACTGTTTCATTATTATTTAGTTTTTGTAAATGCTCATTTAAAAGTTTTAAATCTAGAGCATTAATACTTTCAAAGTCGTATTCGCCATTTTCTAATTTCGGAGTGTCTTCGCGCTCAACAAAATAATTATCAATAGACAATATTAATGGTTCATATCCACGTGTTCGAAGTGCTAATGCTAACTTTTTAGTACTAGTCGTTTTACCACTTGAAGATGGGCCTGCCATCATAACATATTTACTTTTTTTAGTAATTATATCTTCAACTATATCATGAATGGCATTATCATAATTTATCTCACTTGCTCTTATGATATTTTCAATATTACTATAAGTTATTTGTTTATTTAAATCGGCTAAATAAGGAATATCCATAGCAAGAAGCCAATTTTTTCTTTCATTAAAACATTTGATAACTGAATCATATCTTACATATGAAGGAATACTAGAGTTTTCTTCTTTTGACGGATAAAGTAATACCAAAATATTATCTTCTAACCAAACTAAATCAAAAAGGTTTAACGAACCTGTACTATAAGGCATTTCTGTATAAAAATAATTAATATAATTTTTTAGGCGATAGACACTTACTAAGTTATTAGTAACATTATGAATATTAAGAGCTTTTTCCTTGTTATTTGTTTTTTCATAATACATCATCAATTCTTTTTTGGAAACATTTAAATGCTCTATTTTTGTATTTTCATCAATTAATTTTTGCATTGCTTGTTTTAATTTATCTGTATCATCTTTACTAAATGGATAAGGAGAATTAATAGTCATATGAAGACCTCTAGCAATTGAATGGTCATATATCACTTCAAAATTAGCACCAAACGTTTCTTTTAAAGCAACTTCTAAAACAAATTTTAAGCCTGACTGATTCATTTTATAACCATTAATATCACTAGCATCAAAGAATTCTATTTTGTCATTATTATTAGCCAATTTATCCATTGCTACTATTTCATTATTAACTTTAACGCCAATTATTTTGTTATTAAAATCTTTACTAATTTCATAGTAGTTAATCCCTTTTTTATATTCTTTAATTGTATTATCATTAAAAATTACTCTTATTGTGTCATTCATAATACATGCCCCTTTATTATCATTATTCTATCAAATATTTTATTATTTGTCATAATTTTTAAGTATATTATTTTTTTCTTTACTTATTATATTATTAGGTGAAACATTATGAATATTATTCCAACAGTAATTGAACGTAGTAGTAATAGGGAGTATGCATACGATTTATATTCGAGATTGTTAAAAGATCGGATAGTCTTTATTTATGGGGAGATAGATGATATTAACGCTAATATCATTATTAGTGAACTTTTATATCTAGACTCTATTAACCATAATGATATTTCGGTTTATATTAATAGTCCAGGAGGCAGTGTGACAGCTGGGCTTGCTATATATGATACTTTCAACTTTATTAAAAGTGATGTTAGAACAATATCCGTTGGTCTTTCAGCTTCAATGGGAGCATTTTTGTTATCTTGCGGAAAAAAAGGAAAAAGAATGGCTCTTCCAAATTCTGAAATTATGCTGCATCAACCTTTAGGTGGTGCTAGTGGGCAAGCAACAGATGTTAAAATTGCTGCAGAAAGAATTATTAAAATCAAAGAAAAGTTAAATAGAATTTTAGCAGAAAATACTAAAAATTCCTATAAAAAAATCTGCAAAGACACAGAAAGAGATTTTTATATGGAAGCAGATGAAGCCCTAGCTTATGGGGTTATAGATAAAGTTATTCGCTAAGACTCATGGCAAGTATTATTTCGCTAGAGTCTTTTTCTATTTCTTCTTCTAAAATAAAGTATTTTTCTTCATTAGAAGCTATTAAGTTGATATTAGAGGTAACATTGGACACCCATTCAGGATTAGGGCTTTTTTTATCATTTAAAGTATAAATCCCAGAAAATTCGCTTAAATTATCATGCTTTCTAAGACGTAATTTTTCGATATTCATACAATGTTGTATAACGCCTGCTTCAGGAGAAATATTGGTTAAATATTCTTCTTCTGTATAACGCCATCCCCCAAAGTTATTTTTTTCAATTGATTGAGAATTAGTTTGTTCATCTGATTCAAAATTAGATACAGCTAAGTTAAAGCATCTATCACTTTCAATACTATCACTTACTTTACCCATAAACTCACTAAAAGTTAGTCCATTACGTAAGATGATTTTTCCTTCTTCATCATATTTTAAATGACTTATTTCATCACTTGTAGTTAATTCTTCTTTTGTCAGTCCATAATCAGATGAGTTTTTATATAAATCCCATACTAAAAACATGGCCATAGTTTCAGAATTACTTGATGTAACTTTTTTATTTCCAATAGATATAATGACATCATTTTCAAAATTATTAGTTAAAGTTTTAGCAATTTCAATAACTTTTTCACTATCTAAATTAAAATAATTACTATATTCTTTTAAATAATTCTCATTCTCGTTTATTTTAACTTCTTCAATAGATTTATTAATTTCTTTTAATAATTTTTTAGTCTGCTCTTCGCTTTCTTTTTTTATTCTTTTTTCTTCCCTATATTTTTCATCAAATTCAGTAGTAATATCTTTTATAGTATTAGATAAATCATTTATAATAGCATGTTGTTCCTCGGCTGTTAGCAGTTCTTCTTTATATGAAGAACTATTTGTACTTGCAATGATTCCAAATGAAAGCAAATAAAGACTTATTCTAATCTGCATTTTTAAAGTGCCATCAAGGCGATGTAATTCAAGAGAATTAGAAATTCTTTTTATATAATATAAAAAGTGATTTAAAATAGACATTTTAAATCTATTAATATTTTTCAAACAATCTATTTGTTCTTTTAAATAAGGAATAGTGCTTTTTTCGTTGATAATTCTAGAGTCAGGATTATTTTTGTAATATTCTTTTAATTCTTTGATTGATTTTTTTAAAGTTTCATAAATCAACAATTCTTTTTCTAATTCGTAATTAATTTTAGCCATATTATCCATCGCCTTTCAACACACAACTTCAAAAGCATACTATATTCTTGAATATCTTGCAAGTTTTTTTGTCAAGCAATTACATTTTTTAAAAAAGTATGGTAAGATAAGACAAAAAAAGGGGGATTAGTTATGGCTTATTATAATAGATTAGGAAAACCTTTGAGAAATTTGAATAAAATGGAATATTTGAGAGCTGGAGAATGTGCAAGTATATATCATAATAGTGAAATAATATTTAAAGAATATTTTTCAGAAACTCCACAAAAACATAAACTAAAAGAAGATGTTTTTGATATTTTAAAAGATATAGATAATCCTAATTTTATAAAATTATTAGAAATTTATAGTAATATGAATTTACAAGAACTAGTACAGTTAAAAACACATATGAAAAAATTTATAGTTGATGCTTATACTGCTAAATACTATGATGAAAAAGAAATTAATCCATTATATGAAACAGTTGATTACTTGCTTGATAACTTCCATGAATTAGAAAAATTATTTGATTTATTTACTAGTAATTCTATTATTGTTGATGATACAAAAAGGGAAAATACAATTATTACTAAAGAAAGAATTATTTTAATTGATCCAGATTCATTTTATATATCAACAAAAGTTAAAGAAAAAATAGCCTTTAACAATAAAACACACTTATTAATATTATTTAAAAGTATTTGGACACATAGTATGCCAAATATAGAAAATCAAAGGGAAGCCTTAAGAGATTTCTATACAAAAATCTCTGACATTCCTATTGACAGTACTACTAATATTACATATGAACTTTCTAAAAAATTAAAATATGTCAAAAAACCAATAGATTATGTAATAATATAACTAATTAAACTTTATTATTTTGTTTTTGATGATTTTCTTTTAACTTATTCATCTTAATAAAATAATGATTTATACCAGACTTTCCTATTTGCTTTCCTGTTTCTAAAGAAATTATCTCGGCAAGTTCATTATAAGATGTTTCAGGGTATTTCTTGCGATATTCAATAACTTCTTTAATTCGTTCATCTAGTAAATCTATTAAATCATTATCTTCCAGATAATTAATTGTTTCTAATTGTTTAAGTCCTGTTTTAATGGTTTTTTCGGCATTAGCAAGTTCACAATTGTTAAGACGGTTAACCATATTTTTGTGGTCACGATAAATTCTTATATCTTCGAAATAAAATAAAGAATTAGTAGCTCCAAATATTTTTAGTAAATCACTTATCATTTCTGCTGATTTAATATAAACCATATAATGATTATTTCTTTTAAGTATCTTAGCTACAATATAAAAATCTTTTAGTAATTTACTTATAAACATAGCTTCCTTTTTGGATAAAACAGTAAATTCTAAATGGTAACCACTAGTAGATGGATCATTTAAACTACCACTTGCTAAAAATAAGCCTCTAATAAAGGAAAGTTTTTCTTCTTCTGTTTCTAAAAAATAATCTTCTGGTAAAATCTTTTTCCTATCTTTATAAATATTTAATGTTTCTAAAATAGTGTTTACTTTCTCTTTGATTTCTAAAATATAGATTTGTTTTATCCGAAATCTTTTTTGATTTCTGACGATTATTTTTAAGTTGATATTAAATAATTCTTTAGTTAAAGTATATATTCTTCTTGCAACAGAGGCATTTTCAATTGTTATACTTATAGCATCTTTTTTTATTTGGGAATTATATCTTAGAAATGCTCCTAACTCACAAGTTGCTTCTAAACGATTATATGTAAGTTTTGACATCTCTTCTTTAACTCTTGTTGTAAAAGTCATATTATGCCTCCTTTTTTATTTTTATTTACCTTTTTATTTTTAAATATTCATTAGCTTTACTAAGTAAATCATTATATATTTCGGCATCAGTTTTACCATAATATTCATACATAAAGTTACTTTCTAAGGTATAAACTGTTTTGATATCATCTAGCTCATCCATTAATACTGGTGGAACGATAAAAGTATTAACTGTATTTTCTTCTTTTTTATATCTTTTATATATTCCTTCCATTTCAACTAAAGTATAAGCATTCTTCTTTTTTGTAGCAACTTTTAAATTTATTTCCTTCGAGTTTAACTCTCTATCGACAACGATATCAACAATACTTTCAAACTTTGTTAAATTAAATACTCCAATATAATTATTTTTACTAATTTGCGGATACTTTGTCATATCAATAGTTTCTCCCCTAGCTATATGTTTACTAATTAAGTCACCAAATTGCAGCTTCGAATATTTTAAACCTGTACTTAAATCTTTATAAGTGCCATCTTCCATTAAAGCGAAAAAAGATGGTTTTAAAGATACATAAGTATATAAAAATAAATCTCTTATTACTTGATTATTGAAAGTGTTATTTTCTAAAGTCATTCCTTTGCTTACCAAAAATCCCACATAAGCATATTCTAAAGGGATATTAGCCACCATTTTATTAACACTTTTTAAAGCAGAGTTTCCTATATTATTAATTGTTCCACTTGCTTTTTTGATTATACTATTAAAATCAATATTCATACTTCTATTTACTTTTCCTTTCTTGAATTTTATAAGTTATTTTAAGACTTAATTTCCAAGGAATAAATCTATTTAAGAACAAGCCTAACTTAACACTAAATTTAGGAACAATAATAAGTTTATTTTGGAACATTTTATCTATTCCATATTTAGCTACATACCCACTACTTGCTTCTTTAATAGCAAAGTGTCCTCCTGCTACTTTATTGAAATTCGTTCTTACAGGACCAGGACACAAAGTGCATATGTGAACATTACTATTTAGATGTTTTAGTTCTTCATAAATAGCCATCGTCCATTTGGCAACGTAGTTTTTCGTAGCATAGTAAGTATTAAGCCTTGGTCCAGATAAAAAACCAGCACTCGATGCTATATTCATGATATAGCCGCTGTCTCGTCTAACAAAGTCACTTAAAAATAATTTAGTTAAAATATGAACCGCTTTGATATTTAGGTTAATCATTTCTAATTCTCTATCTAAATCTGTTTTGTAAGTCATTCCAAATAGACCAAATCCTGCTCCATTTATTAAAACATCAATGTTTTCTTTTTTAACTTTTTCATAAAGCTTAAAGCAGTTCTCTTCTTTAATTAAATCAAGAGAAATTATAGTCACTTTGGTAGAACATTTACTTTTAACTTCTTCTAACTTTTCTTTATCACGTGAAACTAAAAACAAGTCATATCCTAAACTGCTCATATAATAAGACATGTCTCTTCCGATACCACTACTTGCACCTGTAATTAATGCTTTCATTTATAATCACCTAATATTATTGTACCATAATTAGAAAATATTATAAAAAAAGATAGCTTTATTTTTATCTTTACTAAATATGTTTATAAGAACTACTTTCTTCAACTATCATATTTTTATATAAATTAACTTGTTTATTATGTAAATCTTCAATTTGCTTTTTTAATTCTTCATATTCATTTTTTCTTTGTTTTACTAATACTTCATCTGCAATCATATCTTTATATAATTTTATTTGTTTATCATATAATTCTTTAATTTGCTTTTTTAAAGTCATATATTCTTCTTTTAATTTACTTAACTCGTTCATACAATCTTTCCTTTGGCATTTATTATATATTTTTTATAAAATTTATACAACATCATCTAATGATAAATTATGTGCTTAACTTTAAATTATTACTATTTTAATAATTAGCATTTTTTGATAAACTATATTCTCAAATTTATCACTTTTTAGAAAATAAAATCTCTCTATGTGCCTTTTT
>CAOJBM010000009.1 GCA_948329525.1 uncultured Mycoplasmatota bacterium | reverse complement strand
TAAAAAATAATAAAGAAAATTGTTAGTAGAAATTTTTTATTTTTTTTGATATAATAAACTCATTAAAAGAGAAGGAGATTTTATATGAAAAAATTATTAACTATTTTATTATGTAGTACCTTTATTTTAGGGGTTGCTACTGGATGTGGAAAAGAAGAGGAAAAGGATACAAAAGAACCTGAAGTACAAGAAAAATCAAAAGGAAAATGTGAAGTTGCTGAATGTATGAAAGAACTAAATCCCGAAATGAAAGTAGAAGAAATTAATGAAATAATTGGTTTTGAAGGTGAAAAAGCGGAAGGTACAGAAAAATATATATGGCAATTAACTGAAAAAACTAAAATAGAGGCTGAATATACTAATGGTAAAGGAAGTATTAAAGCAACTTATAATAAAGATGACTTAAAAAATGAAAACGTAAAAATTTCTTTATGTTATGATATTTTAAATCATATTAAAGAACAAACTTATACATACGAAGAAATGGTTGAAAAACTTGAAGGAGTTGAGGGAAATTTAGAATCATATTCTCCAACTTCAAAAATGTATTCTTGGGTAAATAAAGATGGTCAAACTTTTAGAGCAACTTTTTCAGATAGTTTAAAAGGTAAGGCTTCTATAGTAACTATTAGATAATTAAAAAGACAAATAGTATATTAATGTTCTATTTGTTTTTTTATATAACTTAAAATAATTTATTAAGCCAAATTTTCTGATAAAAGTTTATACTAAGTAAGTAGCAAATTTGCCTTTTAAATGCTATAATTTCCTTAGGGTGTTTAAAGATGAAGTATGAAAATAAAACAGTATTAATTGTTGAACCAGCCATTAAAAATAAAATTTTATTAGAAATTAATGCTCAAAAAGAAATTTTAGATATAAAGGTTTATACAATAAATGAATTTATAAAAAAGTATTATTTTGATTATGATGAAAAAACTTTATATTATATAACTAAAAAATATCAAGTAAAACCAGAAATAGCTCAAATATATGTAGATTATTTATATTATTTAAATGATTCTATTTTTGATAATCCTAAATTAAATTTTTTAATAGAATTAAAAAAAGACTTAATAAATAACAAGTTATTAACAACTAATAGAATGTTTTTAGAGTGGTTAAAGAATTATCAAATAATATTTTATAATATTAAACCTAGTAAATATAATCTTTCTTTTTTCAAAGAATTATCTAACTGCTATAATACTAAAATATTTAATTCTAAGTTAAATGAATATAATCATCAAGTTTATCACATTGATACTTTAGAAAATGAAGTAATATTCGTTTCTAATAAAATAAGTGATTTAATAAATAAAGGGATAAATCCTAATAATATTTACTTAGCTAATTTATCTGATGAAGCAAGAATACATATTACAAAGTATTTTTCTTTATTTAAAATACCAGTAGAACTTAAAAACGATACTGCAATATATGGGACTAATATTGTTAAAAAATTTCTTAAGAATTATCAAAGTGATATTACAAAGTCATTAGAAAGCATTAAAGATTTAATAATTAATGAAGATAGTAATGATATATATGAAAAGATAGTTATGATTATTAATAAATATAGCTTTGTAAATGATTATGATGAAGTAAAAGAATTAATTATTTGGGAATTAAAAAAGACAAAGATAAGAGAGAAAAAAAATGCTCTTTCTATTAAAGAAGTTAATTACTTAGAAGAAACATTTACTAATGATGATTATGTTTTCTTATTTAATGTTAATCAAGGTAATGTTCCTAAAATATATAAAGATGAAAATTACTTAGAAGATTCTATAATGAAACAACTTGGATTGGATACAGCAAGTGATAAAAATAAATTAGAAAATTTAAGAACAATAGTCAAAATAAAAAATATCAAAAATTTATGTCTTATGTTTATTGATTATACTTATGAAGGAAAATTATATAAGTCAAGTATAATTGATGAACTTGGTTTTGAAGTTATAAGACCTAAAGAACAAAACTTTACATATTCTCATTCTTTTAATAAATTAACTCTTGCTTCATATATGGAAGATTATCAAAAATATAATATTATCAATGATTCTTTAATACTTCTTCATAGTAATTATAAATTAGAGAAATATGATAATAGTTTTAAAGGAATCGATACTACAAATTTCCATAATTATATTAATAAGCATTTAGTCTTATCTTATACAAGTTTAGATAGTTATTATAAATGTGCTTTTAGATATTATTTAACTAATATTCTAAAAATAAATATTTATGAAGAAACTTTTATGCAAGTTGTAGGTAATATTTTTCATTATGTCTTAGAAAATATTTTTAAAAATGAAAAATCATTTGAAGAATTATTTCTTGAAGCTAAAAATAAAGAACAATATGAGTATAGTATTAAAGATAAATTCTTTTTAAGAAAATTAAAAAAAGAACTTTTATTTATTGTTGAAACCATAAACGAACAAAATAGTTATAGTAATTTAACTAATGAATTATATGAAGAAAAAATAATTACTAATATAGAAGGAAATATTAAAATTGAATTTAAAGGTTTAATTGATAAAATTAAATTCAAAGAAGAAAATGGGAAAACTATCTTAGTAATAATTGACTATAAAACAGGTACTCCATCTCTTAATTTAAATAACATTATTTATGGTTTATCACTTCAATTACCGCTTTATATTTATCTTACTAAAAATAATCCTAAGTTTAGTAATGTTGAAATAGCAGGATTTTACTTACAAAAAATACTTAATAATGAAGTAATATCTGAACCTAATAAAACATATTTAGAACTTAAAAAAGATGCTTTAAAACTCCAAGGTTATAGCAACGAAAGCTTTGAAATAATTAAAGATTTTGATAATACTTTTATGGATAGTAAAGTAATTAAAAGTTTGAAAGTTAGTAGTAAAGGGTTTTATCCTTATAGTAAAGTATTATCAAATAAAAAAATGGAACAATTAGAAAGTATTGCTTTATCTAAGATTAATGAAGGAGCTAAGAACATTGAAAAAGGTAATTTTGCTATTAATCCTAAAAAAATAAAAAATATTTTAATTGGTTGTGAATTTTGTAAATACAAAGATATTTGTTTTAAAGAAGAAAAAGATATTATTGTTTTAAAAGAGTATAAAGATTTAGAATTTTTAGAAGGTGATGAGAGTTGAGAAATTGGACTGATGAACAAAAAGAAGCTATTTACAAAAGTGGTACTAATATTATTGTTTCTGCTGGAGCTGGTAGTGGGAAAACGGCTGTTTTAACAGAAAGAGTAATTGAAAAATTAAAAAATGGCACTCATATAAATGAACTATTAATTTTAACTTTTACAAAAGCTGCTGCCGCAGAAATGAAAGAAAGAATTAGAAAAGAAATAAGTAAAATAGATTCTTTAAAAGATGAATTGGACTTATTAGATGCTTCTTATATTACAACATTTGATTCGTTTTCTTTATCTGTCTTAAAAAAATATCACTATGCTATAAATGTTTCTAATAATATTAATATTAGTGATAGTTCAATTATTATTTTAGAAAAGAAAAGAATTATTGATGAAATATTTAACGAATATTATTTAAGTGAAAATGAATTGTTTTGTAAGTTAATTGAAGATTTTTGTGTTAAAGATGATAAAAATATTAAAACTAGTCTTATCAAAATAGGAGATAAACTAGAACTTAAAATAGATAAAGAAAAATATCTTGATTCTTATGCGTCTAACTTTTTTAGTAGTAATTTTAAAGAAAAAATAAGAAATGATTATCAAAATTTAATTAGAAAAAGAAAACAAGATATTGAAGAACAATTAGAAGAATTATCTTACATTGTATCAAGTGACTATTATCTAAAACTATCAGCATCTTTAATCAATTTACTTAATGAAGAAACTATTGATAATATTACGGTTAAATTACCTCCTTTACCTAAAAATAGTGAAGATAATGTTAAAAAAAGTAAAGATTTATTAAAAAAGAAAATTGATCAATTATTAGAACTTAAAAACTATGGAAGTATTAAAGAAATAGAAGAAAATTTAGAGATTACAAAAGATACAATTAATATGATTATAGAAATTTTAAAAAAATATTTTACTAGATTAGACTTATATAAAAAAGAAAGAGGTATATACGACTTTCAAGATATTGCTTTAATGAGTATAAAATTACTCAAAGATAATCCAAATATTAGAGAAGAGCTAAAAAATAGTTTTAAAGAAATTATGGTTGATGAATATCAAGATACGAATGATATCCAAGAAACATTTATATCTTTAATAAGTCAAAATAATGTTTATATGGTGGGAGACATTAAACAAAGTATCTATCGTTTTCGTAATGCTAATCCTTATATTTTTAAAAACAAATATGATAGTTATGCCAAAAATACTAATGGAATAAAAATTGATTTATTAAGTAATTTTAGAAGTCGTAATGAAGTCTTAAATAATATTAATAAAATTTTTAACTATATTATGGATAATACATTAGGAGGAGCAGATTATTTAAATACTCATCAAATGCGTTATGGTAATAAGAGCTATGAAATAGAAGGTAAAACAGAACAAGATTACAATATGGAATTTTTAGAATATGACAATGATTCTAATTTTAGTAAAGAAGAGATTGAAATATTTACAATTGGAAAAGATATTAAAGATAAAATAGAGAATAAATATCAAGTATTTGATAAAGATACGAAAATTCTTCATGATGCAACTTATAATGATTTTGTTATTTTACTTGATCGTAGTACAGATTTTGATTTATATAAGAAAATTTTTGAATATTTAGGTATTCCATTAGCTATATTGAAGGATGAGAATTTAAATGATACTAATGATTTTTATATTATTAAAAATATTATTGATTTATTAATCCACATTAAAGAAGATAATCTTGATACAAAATTTAAATATGATTTATTGAGTATTGCAAGAAGCTATCTTTATAGTATTTCTGATGATGCTATATTTACTATATTTATGAATAATAGTTTTAAAGACTCTTTAATTTATCAAGATTTAGTTGATATATCAAAGAAAATTGATTATCAAACAATTTATGAAATTTTAGAAGATGTTATAAAAAAACTTAAATTTTATGAGAAATTAACTAAAATTACAAATGTTAAAAAAAGTATGATTATTATTCATAAATTATTAGAAACAGCTAAGAATTTGTCGAATGTTGGTTATACAATTTATGATTTTAATGATTATTTGCAAGCCATTTTAGATGAAAATTATCCTTTAAAATATAGTACTTTTGAAAATGATAATAATGCAGTTAGAATAATGACTATCCATAAATCAAAAGGCCTGGAATACAATATTTGTTATTTTGCATCTTTAAAAAAATCCTTTAATATTGATGATATGAAAGAAAGGTTTTTATTTGATAATAACTATGGAATAGTTGTACCTTTATTTAAAGAGGGGATTAGTGCAACGATATTAAAAGAATTAGTTAAAGATAAATTTATTGAAGAGGAGATATCTGAAAAAATTAGACTTTTTTATGTTGCCTTAACAAGAGCAAAAGAAAAAATGATTTTTATTCTTCCTAATACAAATGATGTAATGATGCATAAAAATGGGGAAGGAGTAATATCTTTACCTACAAGAAATAAATATCGTAGTTTTTTAGATATTCTAGTTTCAATAAAAGCAGAATTAAAACCTTATATAAAACAAATTAATACTGCCTCTTTGAATCTAACTAAAGATTATCTTTATCATAAAGAAAGTATTTTCAATGAAAAGCAAGATACTAAATTAATAGTAAATGAATTAAATATTGAAAATAAAAAAATTGTTAGTCAAAGTTTTTCAAAGAAAAGTAGTGAAGTCTTAACAAGTGAAGTAAAAGATAATATGAATTTTGGTTTAAAAATGCATAATACTTTAGAATTAATTGATTTTAAAGAACCTAATTTTTCTTTGATAGATGATGAGTTTATAAAAAATAAAATAGCTAAGTTCTTGAAAATTCCTCTTTTAAGTGAGATTAAGAAAGCAAAAATATTTAAAGAATATGAATTTATGTATGTTGAAAATGAAGAAGAATATCATGGGATTATTGATTTGATGATAGAATATGATAGCCATATTGACATTATTGATTATAAACTCAGTAATGTTTTAGATGAGGGGTATATAGAGCAATTAAATGGTTATAAGAATTATATAAGTACTCTTACAAATAAACCAATAAATCTCTATTTGTATTCGATAATTAAAGAAGAAATAACACCTCTTGCTTAGTTTACTTTTGTTGACATACTTGTTTTTTTGAAATTGTAAACATGTGTTATAATAGTGTATATAATCTGTGAGGTGATTTTATGTTTGACATTATTATAAAAAATGGAAAAAAGGAAAGTTATATTAAGCTAAATGATAATAAGCTTGAGGGATTTAATGCTCAAAATGGAGTTATAACTCCATTAACAATAAAAGAAGTTAATAGTATTAACTTGCTTAAACTAAGTGATGATAGAAAGTATTTAGGAAAAGATGATGAATACGATGTTTATTTAGATAACAAATCAGGTTTAAAACATTATTTTAAAGATGGAGTGGAAGACGCTAATGCTACTTGGGAACATAATGGAGAAGATGCCTTGCTTTATAGTGGTGATAAATCTACAGATGAAGATGAGGTTAAAACCTTTAATTTAAAAGAGAAGATTGCTATTATTACTAAAAGTATATTTAGAGGATATATAGCTGGTGCATTTATTGCTTTATCAATTTCATTTCTTCTTGACCCAGATATGACTATTTATAATATAAAATATAAGATATCAGAAGTTAATGTAACACTTTCTAAAGAATATAATGATGGTGTAACGATTGAACAGATAGAAAGTTATATAAAAGAAAATGAGAATTTAACAGAAGAAGAAAAAGTAATGTTTTATAATGAAAAGCTACTCGAAGATGTAGTGCCATATTATGAAAATACTAATATGAATATTTTAATACCTTTAAAATATGCGGATTTGCAGTTTGAAGAGTATTATAAAGAAAAAAATTCTACACGAGCTTACTACAATGAAACTAAACCTAATGCAATATTTCTTAATACTTATTATGATAATGAGGATAGATATGATGATAAAGTTCATGAATATATTCATCTTTTGCAAATAGCTCATGAATATAAATATATAAAAGAAGCAAGTGCAGAAATAATATCTTCTGAATACGATGATAAATGTACAATCGATACTTATGAAATTGCTGTTAAAAATACAAAAATATTAATGGAAATTGTGGGACCAGTTCCAATATGGAAGTTAAATTTTAGCGGTGATGATACTGATTTAGTAAATATTATAAGAGAAAATCTCGAGGAAGAAAAAGCTAATGAATTAATTAGTTTATTAAAAGAAAAACCAACTAAATCAAAAATAAAAAACTTAGATAAAAGTATAGAAACTTTATTATCTGAAATGTATCAAAATATGTATGGAGAAAATATGAGAAATAATCCTTTTATAAATTGTTTACTTGGTAATGGAAAAATGAATAGGCGTTATTATTTTAATAGTGATTTTATAGAAAAAAACCAACCTTACAGACCAGTAGAAGTAAATACTTTACCATCAGGTTATACTTTTTGGTATGTTTATGCTTTTTCTTCTGAGTATTATTTAAATCCCGAAATTGACATAAAAAGTTATATATATAATAAAGATGTTGATATTGTATTTATGCTTTCCAAAAATCAGCTTCAATTTAATGACATAAGAGCTATTGAAGAAGATGTGTTTGAAAAAAATGAAATAAAATTTTATTGTCATGGAGAAGAATTTACTAAAGATAATTTTGATTTATCTAAATATGAAGGAATTCCTTTTAACTTGGTAGGTGGAATAAATCCTGAAGTAGAAACTGGAATAAGATATATTTACTATCCAACTATTTATGAGTCATTTCCAAGCCAAAGAATAGGAAAGTCTTCATCTATAACAAAATAAAACACCTATTTATTAGGTGTTATTTAAAGCATTTGCTACTACTAATACTGCAATCCCATTTATCATCATGAATCATACAGATAGTACATTGCTCATAATCTTGATTACTTATTATCTCATCATCTTTTTCAATTTCATAATCAAAATGGCAAGTATATTTATAAACGTCCTCATTATAATGTACTTGACTATGAAATTTACAATCTAAATTATTAATTTTTTTAAATGTTTTTTCTATTCCAATTAATAAATCGGCTTTACTTGGTATTGTGTTAACTTTATGTTTATTTGACAAGTAAAGTAAGGTAGTTAAAACTATTACTACTAGGATAAGAAATAATACTAATTTATGAGTTAAGATGAATTTTTTCATACAGTCACTTCCTGAATGTTAGTATAGCACTAATTATCTTTTATGTAAAATTATCTATATCATTAAATCTTTTTTCATCTTCTTCATATAAATTTTTTTCTCTTGCTGCTTCTACCTGATCAATTAATTCTTCTTCATATGTTTCTTCTGTTGTATTTGATAACAAATTTATATATTCTTCTTTTGCTATTTCAAGATTATTAATTGTTTTTGTTTCGTTTCCAATTACTTTCTTTTTATCTTCCATATAAATTCTTCCTTACTATAATAAAAGAATAGCATATATTTTCTAATAATGCCACTTACTAGACAACTGTTGACATAGTATTTTTTCTAAAAATGTAAATATGTAGTATAATAAAATAAAATAGAGGTGTTATTAGTGTTTGATATAATAATAAAACAAAATAAAAAAGAAAGTTATATAAAATTTGAAGATACTAAGATTAAAGGTTTTAATGTTCAAAATGGAGTAGTAACTCCATTAACAATAGAAGAAGTTAATATTATTAACTTACTTAAATTAGGTGATGATAAAAGTTATTTAGGAAAAGAAAATGATTATGATGTTTATTTAGATAATATTTCAGGCTTAAAACACTATTTTAAAAATAGCAAAGAAGACATAGAAGCTACTTGGCTTTATAATGGGGAAGATGCTCTAATATATAAAGATTTTATTTTAGAAAAATCTAGAGATAAAGTGAAAAAAATTAAACTAAAAAATTCTACTCTTATAATTAGTTCAATCTTTTTTTGCTCAATAGTTGCGAGTTCTATTATTATAACAAGTAGAACAACTTATAGTTCAGTAATATCAAATAATAGCAATTTTAATACAATAAGCGAAAACTCCACAATAAGCGAAAATTTTATCGAAGTAACTACAATAAGTGAAAACTCCACAATAAGTGAAAATTCTACAGTAAGTGAAAACTCTGCTGAAGAAATAACTCTTCCTAGTAATGATATTGTTACTTTAGAGCAAATTCAATTTTATATTGATAATAATGATAAACTAACAGAAGAAGAAAAGGAAATGGTAAATAATACAAAATTATTAGAAGATATTATACCATATTATGAAAATACTAATATGAATGTATTAATTCCATTAAAATTTAACGAATTACAAGTTTTCTATTATTATGCAGAACCAAAAAAGGACGAAAATACTAATGGATATGTAGGTGTAGAGGCTGCTTTTTATTCTCCACTTACACCTGATAAGTTATATGTTAATACATATTTTGGTAAAGAGAATAGGTATGATGATAAAGTTCATGAATATCTTCACCTTTTGCAAGTAGAACATGAATGTAGATATATAATAGAGGGAAGTGCTGAAATTATATCTTGTGAGTATGATGCTAAGTGTGTAAATAATGCATATCGTGAGCCTGTGAAAAATACAAAAATATTAATGGAAATGATTGGACCAAAACCAATATGGAAATTATGTTTTAGTGGTGATGAAACAGACTTAGTTAATGCTATAAAAGCCAATTTAGAAGAAGAGAAAGCCAACAAATTAATTGATTTATTAAAAGAAAAACCAGGAAGTGATCAAATAGAAAATTTAGATACAGACATAACAGCGTTATTATCTGAAATGTATACTAATATGTATGGAGAAGATATGAAAACAAATCCTTTTATAAACTGTTTACTAGGTAATGGACAAATGCATAGTAGATATTATTTTAATAGTGATTTAATTGAAAAAGAGATACCTTATACAAAAGAGCAAAATTTTAATTTTTGGCCTACTTATTCCGTATCGAATATTCCTGTTTTAGATGCATTAAATGATATTGAAAATCCTAATAGTGAAATATTATATATATTATTTAAAGATAACGTAAAAGTTGGAAGTATAAATGATTTTACTTCAGATTTTTTAGAAGAAAATGAAGTAAAGTTTTATTGTCAAGGAAAAGAGATCAGTTTTGATAGTATTGATTTAGAAAAATATAAAAACATACCTATAAATTATCAAGGAGATATTATGTTAGAAGAAAAGAAAGTAAATTATTATCCAACTATTTATGAGTTATTTCCCGACCAAAGAATTGGTGAAAAAGAATTTTCTAAATAGAGAGTTCTTTTATTTTAGTTTAGAAAAAACATTTCCTAAAGAGTCATTAATAACTAAGTTAGCTATATTATCTAAGTTTGTTGTATCACGATTAATAATAACTAAGTATTTGCCTCTAAAATAATTTATAAATGAAGAAGCAGGATAGACAGTTAAACTAGTTCCGCTAATTAGTAAAAGCTCAGCGTTACTTATTAGCTCAATACTTTTATTTATGACTTTTTCATCTAACGCTTCTTCATATAAAACAACATCAGGTTTAATAATTCCTCCACAACTACATCTAGGTATATCCTTACTTTCAAATATGTCTTTAGCTTCATAAAATCTATGGCAATTCATACAATAATTACGATAAATACTTCCATGTAACTCAAATACTTTTTTTGAGTTTGCTTTTGTGTGTAATCCATCAATATTTTGAGTAATAATGCCTTTTAATTTCCCATTATTCTCTAATTTGGTTAAATATTTATGAGTAATATTAGGTAAAGTATCTAAACAATTTAATTTATCTTTATAGAACTTATAAAATTCTTTTGTGTTATTAAGAAAAAATGTATGGCTTAATATTTCTTCAGGAGAGTAGTCATATTGCATATTATAAAGACCATCAGCACTTCGAAAATCTTTAATACCACTTTCAGTACTAACACCAGCTCCACCAAAGAAAACAATACTTTTACACTCGTCGATATATTTTTGTAATAATTCTATTTTTTTCATATCTATTTACCTTCTTTTATATTATTATAATAGCATAAGAAAGGAGTAAACGATGAAAAAAATTGAACAGTTGTAATTTCTATAATTATGTTTTTTAGTATTTTTTTCTTTACAACACTTTTTTCCTTAAGAAATGTTTTTTCTAAAAATGGTATCAGTGCAATTTTACAAATTGGTTTTGAAGATATTGAAATAGATTCTTTAGTAGATGATATTTTTAATGCTAATGAAGGTACTAAAGAATTAGGGAATTTTGTTGATAAAACGGAATTTAAGGAAGCTTTTACAGATTAATTATTTAAGTATTTAAAGTTTTTAGAGAAGTCTTTGTACTTCTTTTTCATTCTATTATCTTCATATAAAAATATTGTTTTATAATTTAGGAATTGTTACAAAGTCAAAAAAATGTATTCTGCATTTTATGAAAAAATATGTGTCATACTTATGTAAATTTTTCTTGACTAGTTCCAAATTATTAAGATATAATCTTGTACATAAGGTATATATATAAATACCCTAACATAAATATTCAAAAGTTGGAAAAAATATTAGCGGAGGAAAGAAAATGGAAAAATTGAAGAAAAAAGATAATAAGAAAACGATTATTGTTACTATAGTAACAATGGCACTACTAGTACTAGTAGTTGGAATTTCTTTTGCAGAGTACAAGCAAGAAGCAGAAGTAACATTTATCAATGCTAAGGTAGCTGATTTCAGAGTAAGTTTAAGTAATGTAACAGCAACAAGTACAAATAATAGTGTTAATCTATCGTATACAGCAAGTGGATATAATGCTACAACAACATGTACATTTGGAACAACAAAAGGAAATTATAATATCGGAGCAACAAGTGTCAATAATAACAATTGTACCAAAACAGGATTAAATCAAAATACAACATATTATTATAAAGTATGTACAAAGAATAAATTAAATCAAGAGTCATGTAGGGAAGGAAGTATAAATACAAAGTATAATGCTCCAACTTTAAGTAACATCACAGCAACAAGTACAACAAACTCAATAAGGTTAACATATACAGTAACAGGACATGCCCCAGATTATTTATGTAAGTGGGGAACAAGTAATGGAAATTACCCAAATACAGCAGGAATGAGTTTAAGTGAATGTAATATAACTGGATTAACTCAAGGAGTAACATATTATTATAGGGTATGTGTATCAAACAATGGCGGACAGAATTGTAAAACAGGAAATACAGCAACAAAATTAAATCCACCAACAGTATCCTCTATCACAGCAACAAGTACATATAATTCAATCAATTTAAGTTATACAATGAGTGGAACAGTAAGTACAAGAACATGTAAATATGGAACAAGTAATGGAAGTTATACAAACTCAGTAAGTAATCCTTCAAATACAGGATGTAGTATCACAGGATTAGCAGAGAATACAACATTCTATTATCAAGTATGTGGAAGTAATAGTGGCGGACAAAACTGTAAGACAGGAAGTATAGCAACAAAGAAGAAGACAATAGCAGATGAAGTACAAATAGGAGATTACATAAGTATGACTCCAACATTAACATCATATAAAATAGCAACAACAAAGACAGGATATACAAGTGCTCAAACAATCAATCCCAGTGAATTAAATTTATGGCGAGTAATAAGAAAGAATGCTGATGGAACAGTCGATATGGTATCACATAATGTATCAACTAAAGCAGTAAGTTTCAAAGGAAAAACAGGATATAAGAATTATATAGGAACATTAAATGAGATAGCAGCAAGTTATACAAATAGTAATTATGTTTATAAAACAAGACATATGGGGTATTCTAATCAAACAGAATTTTGTACTGAATATAATTCATCAGATTGTGTATCGGATACAGGTTACAAAACAGATATAGAATTAGTAAATACAGTGTATGGTGGAGTTTCGAGTTGTACATCTTATTGTGATAGTTTAAAACCTGGTAATGAAGATTACGGTCCTGGAAAGGGATACTTTGTCGCTGGGAGAAAATTCTATGATCGCGATCCAGTTACTTGCCAAATAGTAAGTGTTGATGGTTATGGTAACCTAGATGACGACAATAATCTAGTGAGCGGCAATTTAGTAAACACTCACTCTGGGTATATCCGACCTGTTTTAACATTAAAATCAACAGTAAAAGTAGCGGGAGGAAATGGCTCGGAATCTTCACCTTATAGTTTAAGTGGTGGTTAAAAATATCATTACTTCCCCGTATTGAAGAATATTTTGGTGTTTTAGTGCAATATATATTTTTTTTAAAGTGTAAAGCAAGCTTCCATATGTTTTATATTTTACTATTTTTTCCTATAAATAAATTAAGTACTAAAATAAAAATATTCTTCAATATGGGGAATAAAAGGCGAAGATCAAACCAGAGTTGGTTACAAAATTAACTTCTTTGTTTTTTTATAAGTCGTATAAATCTTGCTCCCAAAATCGGGGGGGATAATATTATTAACAATAAAGATGTAAGAAGGTAATATATATGATGTTAAATAATTTTATAAAAGATATAAAACAAATGAATTATCATAAAAGAGTAAATAAATATGTTTATTTATTTTTAGTATTACTTTTTTGTTTGATAATATCTATAACATTTAAAACTTCTCATGCAGTAAATATAAGTGAAAATAAAGAGATAGTAATAGATCCAGCAACAAATACAAAATATAAAAATATTATTAGTGAAAATAATATAGGTAGTGTATGGACAGATAAAACAGTTTTTGCTAATGATATTACTTTAGATAATGCAACAATTAAAAAGAATTTAGATGAAGATTTTCTAGTATCTTTATCAGCTACATCACTAGGAATAGATTTAAACTTAAAAGAGGGTAATGTTAAAGATATTGTAATAGTACAAGATGCGTCAAATTCAATGAAAGATAATAAAGTTGGGTCGATTACAAGATTACAAGCTAGTAAAAATGCTATTAATGAATTATTAGAAACAATTGCGAAAGCAAATGATAATTTATCTAGTGATGAGGAAAAGTTTAAATTAGCAGTAGTTACATTTAATACTAAAGGTTCTGAAAAAGTAATCTTTGATTTAAGTGAAGTTAATACTACAAACTTATCTGAATTACAAACAAAAGTGAATGGTATAACTACTAAGGGAGATACATATATAAGTACAGGTCTTAATTTAGCTTTAAATCAAATACAAACTAATGGAAGAGAAAATGTTGATTCATCAATAATTACTTTTATGGATGGAGAACCTTATCCAGCAAGTGATGGACAAGTAAGTATTAATATAGCTCATAGTTTAAAAAATGATCATAAAATAGTTATGTATTCAGTTATTATGAATAGTAATGCCAAAGGAGGAACAACTACTAATATTGATAAAATAGGACAAGCATTATCTTCAAACTATGATGGTGCCACTAGTAAAGAAGAATTAGGGGAGAAAACAGGAAATACCTATTATTATATACCAAAAACAGCAGATGATTTAATTAATGCATTTAAAGATATAATTAAAACCATTCAAAGAAAAGGTTATGCATTGGAAAAGGGGAGTAATTTAATATTTACTGATAAACTTGGTAATTATATGGAAGTGAATAAAATAAAAGGATTGTCGTATAATGGAACAGTTTACACTTATGTTTCAGAAAGTACAAATGGTAATATAAAAAAATATACTTATTCAAATGCCGTAAATGATATTTTTAATAAAGCAAGTAGTTTAAGTAATATAATTATAGAAGTAACAAAAAGTGAAAATATAGAAGAAGGGGATCTGATAAAAGTTATAATACCAAGTAATTTAGTACCAATGTCGATGTATAATGTAACAAGTAAGTTTTTAACTGATAGGACAGTGTATACAACGACATTGCAAGAGAAAAAACCAATAACATTAGTATATTCATCAAATATAAAAGAAGAAGTTTATGAGTTATATCGTAATTATGATACTAAATTAATTGAATATATAAAGAGAAATGGGAAAATAGAAGATAATATAGCTAGAGTAAAATTTTATTCTAATTATTATCAAATGAGTGAAAATGGAACAACAGAAGTAAGTTATAAACCATATAGTATGAATAATAAATATTTTTATGAAGATGAGAGTTATTTATACGTGAAAAATGGAAGTGGTGAATATATAAAGTATAATGGAGAAACATTATCAAGTAATATATATTATGTGAAACATAAATTTTATAAAGTAGGAACAGAATTGCCAACAGAGGATAAATATCTAGTAGTGAATGACATAACAAAAGCAATAAAAGATAGTGAAAATTATTGGTATTTAAATGGAGTAAATAAAAAAACAATAGATAGTACTATGTTAAAAGAAAAGAATGAAACCCATACATCAGTAAATTTAGAAGATACAAATTGGAATAATTTAGAAATAAAGAGTTATTTAGGAAATAATGGAATAGTAACAGTAGAAATGGATGTAGAAAGAACAAGTATTGGAGTCGAAAAAAGATGGGAAGATAATGAAGATTTTAATGAAAAAAGACCAAAAAGTATTAGAGTAAGGTTAAAAGGAAATGAAGAATTTTTAGTAGGAAAAGAAGTAGAATTAAGTGAAGAAAATGAATGGAGTTATACATTTTTAAATTTACCATCAAAAGTAGATGGAAAAAAGATAAAATATACAGTTTTTGAAGAGGAAGTAGAAAATTATAAATCAAATATTGTAGGAAGTGAGGAGAAAGGGTATCTTATAACAAATACTTATGTTGCTGAAGATTATATTGCTCCAGAAGAGGATAATCCTATAACAGGATTTAAAGCAGCTATAATAGCAATAGTTTTAAGTGCAATATTAATATTTATATGTTTTTATTTTAAAGATAAAAGGAATCGTATATATAAATTGTAAGAATGTGTAAATTTAAAAAAATTTTTGTTGAAAGTTCTCAAATAAAAAGAGTGTGTCCTAAAATCTGTGTTAATGATAACTTTCCACGAAAGAAGCAATATATTTTGCTTCTTTTTTGTTATTTAAATAGTAACATATAATTCTAAATTATCAAAGAACTTAAATTCTGCTATCAAACATTATAGATAGTTCTGATAATATTGGACCCAAATTTTGATAAGGAGCAGTCCACTTTTTTGTAATATTCTTAGTAGATAAATATAGGCATTTTAATAGGGACATATCTGTAGGAAAAGAGTCTGTAAATAAAAAACTATGAATTATTTTAAACTAATTCACAGTTTTTATTGCCATTTAAAGTTTCTAATTTCTTCCATATCAATACCATAAGTTGTAATGTATTCTTTATGTTCAATTAACTTTTCATTCATTTCTTTAATTATATAAGTTGCTTTAGCTCCTAAATTTGGGAGTTTTTTCATAACTTCAATGACTAAATGATATCTATCTATTTCATTTTGAACACGCATATCAAATGGGGTAGTAATGCTTCCTTCTTCATTATATCCAGCGACGAATAAGTTTTTATTCTCTCGTTCATATATAAACTCATGAATTAGTGTAGGATATCCGTGAAAAGCAAATATAATAGGTTTATCTTTAGTAAATAAAAGATTAAATTCCTCGTCAGATAATCCGTGAGGATGCCTTGTTTTTGGTTGTAATTTCATTAAGTCAACAACATTGATAAAACGCACTTTTATTTCGGGAGTTTTTTCTTTTAAAATACTTACTGCTGCTAATGCTTCAAGCGTTGGTGTTTCACCAGCACAAGAAATAACAACATCTGGTTCACTATCTTGGTCATTACTTGCAAAATCCCAAATACTAACTCCCATTGTACAATGCTTAACCGCTTGTGACATTGTTAACCATTGAGGTCTTGGGTGTTTGGAAGTAACCATGACATTAATATAATTTTTACTTCTTATACAGTGGTCAAAGCAAGATAATAAGCAGTTTGTATCAGGAGGAAGATAGATTCTTACGATATCAGCTTTTTTATTAGCAATATGGTCTAAAAAACCTGGGTCTTGATGGGTATAACCATTATGGTCTTGTTGCCATACATTACTGGTTAATAAATAATTTAAGGATGCTATTGGAGCTTTCCAACTTAAATTCTTAGATATCTTTAACCATTTAGCATGTTGCGAAGCCATTGAATCGATTACTCTTATAAAAGCTTCGTAAGAAGAGAATACTCCATGCCTACCTGTAAGTAAATAGCCTTCTAACCAACCTTCACACATGTTTTCAGAAAGCATTGAGTCCATAACACGACCATTACTACTTAAAAATTCATCAGCCTTAAAAGTAGTAGCATTCCAAGTCCTGTTAGTTTTTTCAAAAACAGAAGAAAGTCGATTACTCATTGTTTCATCAGGACCAAAAAGACGAAAGTTTTTATTATCTTCATTTAATTCGATTATATCTCTTACAAATTTGCCAAGTTCAGTCATATCAGAGCTTTCGATACTCCCAGGAGTAGCTATTTTAAGTCCATAATCTCGAAAATCGGGAAGTCTTAAATCTCTTAGTAATTTGCCACCATTAGAGTGAGGATTGGCGCCCATTCTTTTATTTCCCTTTGGAATAAAAGCTTGTAATTCTGGAACTAACTTGCCATTATTATCAAATAATTCCTCAGGATGATAACTTCTTAACCATTTTTCTAAAAGTTCTATATGTTCTTCTTTATCCATCATAATAGGAACTTGATGAGCACGAAACGTACTTTCAATAATTTTGCCATCGACCTCAGTTGGACCTGTCCAACCTTTTGGTGTTCTTAAAATAATCATTGGCCATAAGACACGAGAAGAAATGTTTTTACTTCTTGCAGTTAGTTGAATGTTTTTAATTTCTTCAATGCACACATCCATAGTAGCTGCCATTTTTTCATGCATTTCCAAAGGATTATCCCCGCTAACGATATATGGTTTCCAGCCGTATCCTAAAAATAAAGATTTAAGTTCATTTTCACTAATCCTTGATAAAATAGTTGGATTACTAATTTTATAACCATTTAAATGTAGAATTGGTAAGACTGCACCATCCGTGATTGGGTTTAAAAACTTATTGGAGTGCCAAGAAGTAGCTAAAGTAGCCGTTTCAGCTTCACCATCTCCCACAATACAAGTTGCAATTAAGTTAGGGTTATCAAAAACTGCACCAAAAGCATGAGCAAGGCTATAACCAAGCTCGCCACCTTCGTTAATTGAACCTGGTGTTTCTGGAGCAACATGACTACTAATACCACCTGGAAAAGAAAACTGTTTAAATAGTTTTTTCATTCCTTCTTCGTCTTGTGAAATATTTGGATATACCTCACTATAAGTTCCTTCTAAGTATGTATTACTAACAAATGCATTACCACCATGGCCTGGACCAACTACCATAAGCATGTTTAAATCATATTTATTAATTACTCTATTACAATGGGTAAAAATAAAATTTTGGCCTGGAACTGTACCCCAATGACCAACAATTTTTTTCTTAATATCACTTTTTACTAGTTTTCTTTTTAATAACGGATTATCTAATAAATATAGTTGTCCCACGCTTAAATAATTTAGGGCTTTAAAATATTTATTTAAAACATTAAGTTCCGTTTCAAGAAGTACTTTTGACATATTTATTCACCTTTTTGTTCTTCTATAACTTCATTTTTCTTTTTAAGTTTTTTATAATTCATACCCATTCCACTAATTCCAACAATAGCTAAAATAAGCCCAGCAGTAACTTTAATAAAGGGTAATTGTTCATCACCTAAGATATACATATTTGGATGTTCTTTATCGTATCTTACAAGAATAGAATAACCGATTTGTTGGGGTTCGTCTTTGCTAAAAGTAGATAATACTTGATATTCTTTTTCATTAACTGTATAATTAATAACTTTTGCCTTTTCTCCATTATCATTTATTGTATAACCAACAATTTTCCCTTGTATTTGACTATAACTATTATATCTAACCATAAAAGTTATAATATTAGTAAGATAAAAACTTAATAAAAATACTCCAGATATTGCTACTGCAAAACAAATAAAAAATAAAATTTTCGCTTTTTTCATGTTAACCAACCTCTCTTATATTAACTTAATTATAACGTAAAAGCATATTATTTACAACTTTAAAAATAGTAATTTTATAGATTGTGTAAATTATTAAAATCTTTGCAAAAAAGCCTTTTTTGTAAGAATTAAAGAAAATTTTTAAGAAATTTCACAAAAAAAAAGAGGAAATTAGACTTCTATGGTGTAGTAATAAGGGTGAAGGGAGGAAAAAATAACTATTATTCATTGTATTCACGAATATTTAAAAATTTAGTATTAGACTTAAGAAAAACTTTCACCTACTTTCTATTTTAAAAGATAAATTTACCCTATACCATTTATAAGTTTACTTAAAGATTCTTAAGTCTTTAAATACTAAAAAATATTCGTGGATATAGTGAATAATAGATAAAAAATAATTATATGAGGTTTAAAAAATGCTAAAAGAAGAACTTATAGTTGAAGTAAATGCTGAAAAAGTAATATCTTTAAGTGATTTACATTACAAAGTATAAAGATAAACCATCAATAGTATCGGATACAATGTTTAAAACAATGTTTCAAACTGAAAAAAGAATAAAGTATTCAGCTTATTCATTGTTAACAAAGTTAAAATATGAAGAATTACTTAGGAATATGAAATTAATAACTAATGAGTTAACAAAAAAGAGAAGAAATGCTAAAGGAGAAAGAAGTGATTTTGTTGCTAAGATAAATGGAGCGTATATAAATATTGAGGTAAATAATAATAAAGATATAAAAACATATGAAAGAAATTTAGGATATGTATTTAAGTTATATTATCAAAATATTAGTGGAGAAGAATATGATTTTAATATGGTTTTCCAGATAAATTTTAATAATTTTGCATATAAAGAGAGTAAAAAAATAATAGATGTGTTTTATATAAGAAATAAAGAAGGAATAGTTTTAACAAAAAAGATTGTAATTATAAATGTAGTACTTCCCAATTTATTAGAAAAATGTTACACTAAAGGCATAGAAAGTTTAACGGAATTAGAGAAATATACCTATTCTTTAGTCGAAAGAGATATAGAGAAGTTAGATAAAATAATGAAAAAGGTGGCCATAGTGAGAGAGTATATTGAGGAAGCAAAAGAAGTAATAAAAGAACCAATTTTTGGGGAAGCATATGATTATGAAAAAGCAAGTAATGAGCAATGGTATCAAGATGGGATAGAACAAGGTATTAAACAAGGTGAAGAGAAAACTAAGATTGATATGATTAAGTCATTATTCAAAAATGGAGCTACATTAAATCTAATTTCTAAAAGTACTAATTTATCCATTAAACAAGTTAAAGAAATTCTTAATGTAAAATAGGTGATAAAATGTTAAAAGATAAAGTGGTTCTAGTTACAGGGGGAGCTCAAGGAATTGGAGCAGCAACTATTAAAAAATTTGCTGAAGAAAAATGTAGAGTAGTAATAAATTATAACACAAGTATGAAAGAAGCTTACAAATTACAAGAAGACATTACTAAATTAGGAGCTAAGTCACTAGTTATTGAAGCTGATATTACAAAACAAGATGAAGTAGATGAAATGATTAATAAGATTTTATCAGAGTTTAAAAGAATTGATATTTTAATCAATAATGCTGCTATTGCAATAGATACGTTATTTCAAGATAAAACAGTGGCTAATTTTAAAAAGACAATTGATACTAATTTAATTGCTCCTTTTTATTTATCAAAAAAAATTGGAGAGCTGATGTATGAACAAAAAGAAGGAGTTATAATTAATGTTTCTTCAACAAACGGGATAGATAAATATTATCCAATGTCTCTAGATTACGATGCTTCGAAAGCAGCTTTAATATCTCTTACTCATAACTTAGCTTTTCAGTTTGCACCTTTCGTGCGAGTAAACTCTGTTGCTCCTGGATTTATTGCGACGGAAAATGAAATAAAAGATTTAGATGAAGAATTTATCAAAAGTGAAGAAGCAAAAATTTTTGTTAAACGTTTAGGAGAAGCTAAAGAAATTGCCAATGTTATTTTCTTTTTAGCAAGTGAAGAAGCTAGTTACATTAATAATACAGTTATTCGAGTTGATGGAGGAACTTATTAAAGAAGATATTTTAAATAATATTAATGGTTATGCTTTAGATGAATATCAAAGAAAAGTAGTTTTATCGAACAAAAAAGCTGTTTTAGTTGTAGCTGGAGCTGGTAGTGGTAAAAGCTTAACGATTATTGGGAAAATTGTTTACTTAGTTAAGTGTCTAAATGCTCCGATTTCTTCGATTTTATGTATATCCCTAACTAATGACGCTACCAATAACTTAAGAAATAATATTAAGAAAAACTATGATTTTGATATTACCGTCTATACTTTTCATAAACTGGCTTTAGAAATTTTAAAGAGTCATAATAAAGCTTACGATATTGCTGATGATACAATTCTTGATTCGGTAATTGATAACTTTATATTAAATATTATTCCTACAAATAAAATTCTATTAAAATCCTATAAAAAATTAGTGACAAATAATAAAGAAGAATTAAACTTAAAAAGACTAATTAAAACTTTTATTAATCTATTTAAAGCAAATAATTATGAAATAGTATATTTTCAAGAAATATTAAAGAAAATTAGATGGACTTTTAGTTATAAAAAATATCAAAAAAATAAGTCTTTAATTCTTTTAATTTTAAATATTTATTTAATGTATCAGCATGAATTACAAGAAAACAATTTAATTGATTTTAATGATATGATTAATAAGTGTCGGGAAATAGTAAGTAAAAAGGGAGTTTTAAATAAATGGCAATATATAATTGTCGATGAATATCAAGATACTTCTTTAACTAAATTTAATCTTCTAAAAGAAATAATTAATAAAACTAATGCCACATTTTTAGGTGTCGGAGATGACTTTCAATCAATTTATCGTTTTACAGGCTGTGATTTAAATATCTTTCTAAATTTTCAAAAATATTTTAAGGAAGCGGAAATTTTAAAAATAATAAATACTTATCGCAATCCTCAAGAACTAATCAATGTTGCTGGTTCTTTTGTAATGCAAAATAAAAGACAAATAAGAAAAAAGTTAGTGTCATTTAAACATTTAGATAAACCAATCATTTTATATTATACTAATAATAATATCAAAGCTTTAAAAGAACTTTTGAAAAAAAGTGAAGGAGAAATATTTGTTATCGGTAGAAATAATAAAGATATTTTTAAATACATAGATTCTGAGTACAAAAACTTAGAAGATAGTTATTACTCTTACCAAGATATAAAATTTAGATATTTAACTGCTCATAAATCGAAAGGATTAGAAAGTGATACAGTTATACTTATAAATGTTTGTAATGATTTACTTGGTTTTCCTACTAAAATTAAAGATGAAGAAATCTTAAAATATGTTAATAATACGAAAGATATTTATCCTTATGAAGAAGAGCGAAGACTATTTTATGTAGCATTAACAAGAACAAAAAATAAAGTCTATATTATTTGTAATAACGAATCTGTCTTTGTTAAAGAATTAACAAAGTATAAAAAATATATCGAAATAGTTAAAAGTAAATGATATAATACCATTTAAAGAAGGTTATAGGATGAAAGAAGAAATTATTAAGTTGGTAAATGAAGAAGAACAAAATTTAAAAGATATATTTGCTAGGGTAGATGAAAATGATTTTTATAATAGTAAGAAAGTAATGGACGCTTTTCATAAATATAAAATATCTGAAAGCCATTTTAACAAAACAACAGGGTATGGATATAATGATATAGGAAGAGATGCTATAGAACAAGTTTTTTCTTATGTCTTAGATGCTCCTGCTGCTTTAGTTAGAACCCAGTTTATATCTGGTTCTCACGCTCTTACAGTTTGTTTATTCGCTCTTTTAAGACCAAATGATACCTTACTTAGTATTACAGGTCTTCCTTATGATACATTACACGAAGTTATTGGAATCAAAGAAAATAGTAGTTCTTTAGCTTCTTATGGAATAAACTATAAACAAATTGATTTAGTTGATAATGATTTTGACATTGAAACAATTAAAAAAGTTTTAAAAGAAGATAAAATAAAAGTTATCGAAATTCAAAGAAGTAAAGGGTATTCAACAAGAAAAAGTATCACAATTGATAAAATAGAAAAAGTGATTAGAGAGATTAGAAAAATTTCACAAGATGTTATTATTATGGTTGATAATTGTTATTGTGAGTTTGTGGAAGAATTAACTCCTTTATCTGTAGGAGCAGACATTATTGTTGGTTCTTTAATCAAAAATTTAGGTGGAGGTATTGCATCTAATGGCGGTTATATTGCTGGAAGAAAAGACTTAGTTGCGTTAGCAGCAGAAAGACTTACATTACCAGGCGAAGGTAAAGAAGTTGGACCAAGTCTAGGTCTTAATAAAGAATTATTACAAGGATTATACTTTGCTCCATCTGTTGTGGCATCAGCTTTAAAAACGGCTATACTAACTGCAAAAGTAATGGATAGATTAGGTTATGATGTGGAGCCAAAATATGATGAGGTAAGAGCAGACATTGTTCAAAATATAACTTTCAAAAATAGAGATAAATTAATTAAGTATTGTGGTGGTATTCAAAGAGGTTCAGCAATTGATGCTTATGCTATTCCACTACCTTCTTACATACCTGGTTACGATGATGACGTTATTATGGCCTCAGGATCATTCATTCAAGGAAGTAGTATTGAACTATCTTGTGATGGACCATTAAGAGAACCTTACATTGCTTTTCAACAAGGAAGTCTAACTTATGAATATGGTAAGATTGGCTTAATTACTGCCTTATCTTATATGGAGGAAGAATGTATAAAAGAGAAGAAATAGAAGCAATTGCTAATAGTATTGATTATTCGAAAAAGTTTCTAAAAAATTATAATGGTCTTTTAATTACAGAAGAACAAGTGGAAATTTTAAGAAGATATGATATTGATGTAGAAAAGTGTGGTAGTTTAACAGAAATCTTATACTTGATTGATGAAATATTGGATAGTGATAGTGATGCCCAAGATTTAGAGTGGGTAGCAGATACTTTACAAGAGAGAAACTATTACGAAAATACTAATAAATGAAAAGGCAATAGAGAAATTGCTTTTTTTCTTTAAGTATTTATCTTATTTGAGTTTCCGTAAAAATGACAACTAAAATTAAAAACTGAAAGAGTGTTGATAACTTTTTCAGTTTTTTAACTAAAAATAAGGAAATTATCTCCTGTTTTTGATAAAATGTAGTTGTAATAAAATAATTTATTAAAAACAATTATGGAGGTGTTTCCTTATGAATTATTTTACATCAAATACGAATGAAATGAAACGAGAAATTGTCAAATTTTCAAAAATCATGTCAAATGGTCTAAAAAAGACAGATCAAAAATTTATTTGTGGTATGATTTATGGCCTAGGTGCTAGTAAAGATATAAAAATATCTAACGTAGCAAGAGAATTACACGAGGATATAAAATTAAATAATACAATAGAAAGATTGTGTTTACATTTAGAATCGTTTGATAAACAAGAAATCATAAATAAAAATAAATATAGTTATATAAAAACAATGTTATCAAATGAAGTAATATCCATATTTGATGATAGTGATATAGCAAAAATATATGGGAAGAAATTTGAGGACTTAGATATTGTAAGAGATGCAAGTGCTATAAAAGATACATATGTACCAGGATATCATATGTGTAATGCTGTAGTACTATCTAAGAATGCAAAACAACCAATGCCAGTATATAGTAAAGTATATTCTTGTAAAAGCAAAGGATTTAAAAGTACAAATGATGAAACATATAAAAGTATAGATGCAGTAAGAAAATGTGTAGGAAAAACATCGTTAATGGTATTTGATCGTGGATATGACGATCAAAAATTATTTGATTATGTTTTAAAAGGTGGAGATGATATATTAGTAAGATTAAAAGATAATAGAAATTTTATATTTAAGAAAGTGAAAAGAAAATTATATGACGCATACAACAGTCGAAAAGGAAAAATAAAGATGCATTTAAAGTTTGAAGTAGAAGAAAAAGATGTATATGTGTCTTATACAAAAGCAACATTACCAGCAGATAATAGAACATATACATTAATATTTGTATATGGATTAGGAAAAAAAGAGAAATTTATATTATTAACCAATAGAGAAATAAAAGAAAGTAAAGACGCAATAAAATTAGTAAGAATATATCTAGATAGATGGCGAATTGAAACATTTCATAGATCAATAAAAACAGAATATAATTATGAAGATATGAGAGTAAGAAACCTAACTTTGCTAAACAATTTAACTAATATATTTGAATTATTGATATTATTAATAGTTAATTTAACAGAAGAAATGAACAACAGGTTATTAAGCATAAAAATAATAGAAGAAAGTGCATCATTACGGCAGAAAGTAGGAGTATGGATAACACAATTTGCAATAGGAATACATACTATATTACGGCGATCCCAGAAAGGTATAAAATGTTATTTTAAAAGAAAGATTAAAGAAGAGATATTAGAAACTCAATTAAGTTTGGAAATATAGATAAAATTATAGTGTAAAGTAATATTATAAAAATTGATAAAAAAATCAATGTAATTTTTAGATGTAATAATTTATTTAAGTTAGTCAATTTATTTGACATGTCTAATAAAATTTTTAGTTTATAGTGGATTAAATTTAAAAATACGGAAACTCAAATTATCTTAATATTGAAAAAAGTCTTAAAATCGTGTATATTTTATAGTAGAGAAAAGGGGTTGTTAATAGTGTTCAAAAAGAAAAAAACAAAAAAAGAATTAACTACCCTTGCAAGTGAAGTAGTTAATTTAGAAGCTACTAACGATTTAAATATTAAAACAACAGATGATAAATATAAAACTGATGGTACAATGGTAATTGGGACTAGAAATCAAGATAATACTTATAATGTAAATAATGCTATATTACCAGGTAAAATAGATATTGAAGCAAGAATTAAAGCTAAAAAAGAAATGTTAAATAACAAAAAAAAGAAAGCTAAAGCTATTGATGAATCAAAAGAAGCAAAAAGAGTCCAATCAATAGTTGCTTTAATAGTCCTTGCTTTATTTGGCGGAGTATATGGTGTTTATTATTACTATAAAAATGTTGTTAATAACAAAGATTTTTCGGTAAAAATTGTCCATGTGGAATATGGCGAGCCAGCATCTTTAAGAATAGCTGATTATGTTAATGTTAAAGACCCAGATGAAAAGTTATATACTCTTGACTTAGGGGAGTTTGTCCCTGATTTAATTGGCGAATATACTTTTAAGATTAGTCACAATGGTAGAACTAAAGTTGGAAAAATTGAAGTATCAGATACAAAAGCTCCTGTTATAGAAACACAAGCAATTACTTTAAATCCAGGAGATACTTATACTCCTGAAATGTTTATTAAAACTTGTACAGACTTAAGTTCTTGTTTTGCTACTTTTGAAGATGGTTCAACTATTAAGACAGCTACTGAAATGGGGGATAATACAGAGTATATTGTTGTTAAGGATAGTTATGGTAATAGTGATACAAAACAAGTAACTGTGACTGTTAGAAATACTAATATAGTTTATACTTGTAGCAAATCTACTCCTTTTAATTATAATTTAGGATATAAAGAAACTCTTGCTTATGAATTAACTTTTGACAAAAATTATAATTATTTAACTAGTAAAAAGTTAACTACTTATGAATATGTTGATAATAATAATTATTTAAATTATAAAAATTCTCATCAAACTAATGCTTATAGTTATGATGATAGTTTAAGTAAAGTAACTTTTAGGGAAGATAACAAAGATAGTTTTGGAAATAGTAATACTTATGTTGGAATAACAGGTTATTTAAAAAATGCAAACTATATTTGCATTCTTAAAAATTAAAATAAATCAAGAATAAGAGTTATTATTTTAATATCATATAAAATGACATAGATCTAAAACTCTAGCTGAACCATGTTCATTTGTATTCTTGTTTTAATACCATTCAAGATGACATAGATCTAAAACGTATTAAATCCCATAGAATTTCTATTATGGGTTTTAATACCATTCAAGATGACATAGATCTAAAACTTTGCATCCATCGGATACCACTCTTGTGAAGTTTTAATACCATTCAAGATGACATAGATCTAAAACTTTAGATTTGTTTTTAAATAGTTCTTCTTAGTTTTAATACCATTCAAGATGACATAGATCTAAAACTTAAAGAATTATCTAAATATCAAAAAATAAGTTTTAATACCATTCAAGATGACATAGATCTAAAACTATGATGTACATGAACTGAACGTAACTTTAGTTTTAATACCATTCAAGATGACATAGATCTAAAACTCTTTTGGTAGTGGACACTCAAAATGCATTGTTTTAATACCATTCAAGATGACATAGATCTAAAACCTCAAATCTACATCACATACTCCTAGAGAAAAAGTATAAATCTTAAATGGATAATACATCATCTATCTAAATTATAACACTATTTCTTTCAAATGTTCATAAAAATTTTTTATAATTTTATGGTATTTTCAATAGTTTTAAGGTTAAAAGTGTTATCTTTAAAAAGCTTAAAATAGTCAAATATAGTGAGTTCTTTAATATCGATGTTATGATTTTGACATATATTTTTTATACTTTGCCAGTTAGAAATTATAAATCTTAGATTAATTGTATCTTTTAAATATCCTTCTGCTGTAAGTATTATCAAATGATTATTTAAAAACAACTTTTTTAAATCCATATCTTGAATAAATATTTCTTTTAAATTAAATCCTTTAAAAATTTTTTCTAAATCTTCAAATGTAAATGTACGAACAATTAATGTATAATTTAGATTATTAAAGGGAAGAGTAGTTGATAGCTCACAAGTTAGATTTAAAAACTCTTTAAAATGTTTTTCTTTTATTGCTTTTTTATTCATGTGACGATTAAGATAGTTTGTTGTTTTTTTTAGGATTTTTTCTATTTTTTCTATTATAGATATATAATTAAATAACTCGTAATCATCTAAAATTACATGAGAATCTTCTAATTTAATTTCTAAATTTTCTCTATCAAAATAGAACTCTTTTGATATTTCATTAATTCTTTCTTGAATTTCTTTTATTACTTCTAAATCTTTTTTATAAATTTTATTGTTTATTTTAGTACCATAGATTATATAATTTATAATTTGTAATAAAGTATTTGTGTTATATTTTTTTTTCAATTCTTTTAAAATAGTATTTATTTCCAAAACAATGCTTTTATCTTTTTTACTCTTTATATATAAACTATAATTATAAGGCTTAAGTATTCCTAGCTTTTCTAAGAAAGAAGTGATTTCAAAGTTGCCATTACTTAATGGTATTAAAATATTTTCAATAAAATAATTTTCTTCTAATCCAGTTTCTTTTATAAACTTTTGATATGATGTTAAAAAAGCTGTTGGATTTTCACTATTAAATGCATAATTATGAATATTCCCTTTTAATGCTTTGATAAACAATTTTAATGTTATTCTTTGTAAAGAAAGTCTACTTGATTTTCTATATGCCGCTTCTCGAGGTTTTTTCTTTAATTCAAAATGTTTTAAAGCCGTCTTTTTTATATTATCTTTTATCTCTTCTTCTATTTTTGTTGATATATGATTTACAAAATTGTCACAAAATCTAGACACTTTCTTTTTCTTTTTTATATCATTTTTTTGTAAATTGACAGTATATAAAAAGTTAGCGACATCATTAAAAGTCATATAATTGTTAGCTATTACTAAGTTAATAATTGAACTTAAATAACTATTTTTAGTAATTTTATCTTTAAAATCGTTTTCATTTTTGCTCTTAATGGTTTTTAAATTACTTAAAATGTTTTCTGTAAGATTGTGTAAAATACTTGAATTTCGAAAGTAAAAATCTGTCAATTTATAATCAATAATTTCCTTTTGCAAAACATTAATCATATTGGCATTTATCCCTTTATTACCATTATTTATTATATCTAAAGTCATTTTTAGTCCAAAAATGAGATAAGAGATTAGTAAAGCTTTATAAGAGGAAATTGTGACACTAGTTTCTTGTATACTTAATATATTTTTTGTTTTTATCGTTTCAAAAAGATAATTTATTTCTTCTAAATTAATACTATCTAATATTTCATCGTTAATATCAAATATTTTTTTTATAACTCTTTTAGTAATTATTTTACTATCTGGTTTTTCTTTCCATAACTCATTTATATAATTTATTAACAAGCTAGGTGAAATTGAGTTAAATAATTCATCATTATCTGATATATTACTAAAAGGAATTTCTTTAACGTATAAAAGTTCCACAACTTCATTATCACTTAATTTTTTTCGAATATATGGGTAAGCTAAATAATAAAGAATTTTAGTATTGCTTAAGTAATACAGCATATCATAAATCATATGAGAGTTGGATTTATTAACGAGAGTAATAGAATCAAGAAAATTAGGAAAGAAAACACTGTCTTTATCTGAAATATTAGTCTTTATAGAATTAATTTTATCTAAAATACTATTATTTTGGATTATATTAAACAATGATTTGAAATCTAGCTGATTGATTATTTTTTCTAAGTCTTTTGAGTTTATTTGAGCTATAAATTCTTGATTTCTCAATAAGTTAATTATTTCATCTTTATTGTCTTTTGTTATTCTGTAATCTTTAAAACTATTTGCTCCCATATTCTAGAACCTCTCTATTATCTAAAATTATAGCATAAAGTAACAATATTTAGCCAAATAAAAAGAAAAAGTATTATTTTTTAACTAATACAGCATGAACAACTAGTCTTCGATTATTTTCCAAACATGTAGAAAGAGTTAAAATTTTGTCATCTTCTTTAACTTCTGCATCAAATTCGTAGTCACTACGGTCTTTTAATTTAGATGTAAACTCTAACCATTCATCGCCACTATCAAAAGTAGTTTGCAAATAATCACTAGTAACATTTATTGAGTAGACAGAAAATATCTTCCATGTTAATTTTTCGTCAAGTGTACTAAATGATATATAATGATTTTCTTCTACTTCACGCCATTTCTTCTTTGTCAGTTTTGTCAAAGTACCAAACATTACATCACTATAATAGATGTTATGACCGTAAATGATTGTATTCTTATCTAACACTTCAGGATTATTTCGATAATCCATAAATATCCAGCCATTAAAATCTTTTTGTTTATTATAATTTTTTCTTAAATAATATTTGTTGTCATTAGTTTGAACAACAGGGTAATCAACATTAGTTCCTTTTACAGTTAACCAGCCAACTGTATCGCTGTTTAATGATAATAAACTTCGAAGATAATTATTACTACTATTACTATTACCATTATTACTGGTTTCTTCATTATCTTCTACTGTATTATATATAGTATCTTTTTCAGCACTACTTAATATTGTGTTAATCTCTTCATTAATTTCTTTAACTTTTCTTAAACTGTTATTATTATTTAAAAATATGTAACCTAAAACTCCACCAATTATGACAAATATTAAAAATGAACATACTTTTAAAGTCGTAAATGTTACTTGTTTAATAAAATTATCTTTTATATATTCTTCGGTATAACTAAGTTTTAAAGATACTTTATACTTTTTAGTATATTTTTTATTTAGTTTTTTTAAAGCATCAATTATTTTTTCATCATGAATATTATCATGAATAATTATTTTAATATTTTTTATTCTTTCTTTATAAAGAGCATCAGCAATTTTATTAATTGATTCAATATCACAGTGGTCAAGATGAATAGTTTTCAAGTATCTATTAATATTACAAAATGCCTCTAAGTCTTTAATATCTTCATCATCAACTGGAGTAGTAATTCTTAAATTTATTTTATAGTACATTTTAGAATATGAAGTTAAATTGTTTTCATTCATAAATCTGCTATGAGTTAATACTTCACATCTTGATTCGGCTACAATACCAACTTTATCTAAGTATTCTAACATAAAAGTTGGGATACTATGACAATCGATATACTTTAAGTGTTTAACTTCAGCTAATTTTTCACAAATTTTAAAGGTAAGACAAGTATTCTCTAAGAAAGAGATTCTTTCAAACTCAGTTTTATTTAAGCAATCAATGATTAAAGGAGCTAAAGAGTGTTGTAAAATTACTGCTTTTTTTATTTGTCTTTTAAAAGATAAATCTTTTAAAAAAGAAGCAACAGCTTTGGTATTTTCTTCCATATATTTTTCACTAAATGTTAAAACAGTTTTAGATAAAGCCCGAGTATTTATTAAATCTTGTTCATTACTTATAGCGGTATTATATGAAAAAACTAGGCAATCATTGGTAATATGTACTTCTATTTGTTTCAATGTCTCACCGCTTTCCTATTCTCTTTTCTAATAATATCATAAATTAATACATTTTTGAAAAAAAACTATACATTTTTAAAAAGTATGTTATAATTAGAATACAATAAGGGAAAAATAAAAGTAAGGAATGAGGTATTTTTATATGAAAAAGAAGTTATCAATGTTACTTGTTGGTTTATTTGGAATAATGTTTTTTCCATCTATTGCCAATGCTGCAGTTCAATTTAATTTGACTTGTACACCAGATCAACCAAATTATGGGGATACGGTAAATTGTCAAGTTACTTTGCAACAATCTACAACTCCTATAACTCAGTTAAGAATGAAGACTACAAGTTATAATTTGGAAGTACAGAGTACAACATATGCAATTGGGGCAACTGATCCTTGGAATAATCCTGTGCCTGATGCTACAACAGGCTATACGACATTAACTTCTAAAACGGCAGCAGGTGTGAGTTCGGGTAATGTAGCAAATATTGTTGCTAAAGTTGCAGAACAAGGTGATGATTGTGGTAATATATGTGTTGAAATATATTATACAGAGTTTGGAGCAACTGGAGAGAAAAGTGAAAAACCACAATTATATGACCAAAAAGTTTGTGAAAGAGGAAGTACAACTCCAACAGACCCTAAATTTGAAACTCCTGACACAGGTAACTTTGCTTCTTATGCTATTTTAGCTGGTGGTGCTGCAATAGCTCTTGCTACTATTTCAATAGCTAAGAGAAGTACAAAATTTTATAAAGTTTAATTAAAAAATTGTTCACTATTTGAACAATTTTTCTTTGTAGTAATCACGAAGTTCTTTAAATCTTGCGTAATGAACAATTTCTCTTTGTCTTAAAAAAAGTAGTGGGCCAATTAAATCTTCTGTAGAAGCTAAATCAATTAAGTTTTCATAAGCAGCTCTTGCTTTTTCTTCTGCTGCCATATCCTCTTCTAAGTCAGCAAGAATATCACCTGTTGAATCAAAAGTAGCCGCATTAAATGGTACTCCACTTGCATCTACTGTATAAACACCTTTACCATGGTCGGCAAAATAAGCACCTAATCCTGCTTCTTCAAGTTCCTTAACAGTTGCATCTTTTATTAATTGCTTAAACATTGTAGATATCATTTCACAATGTCCAAGTTCCTCACAAGAAATATCATTTAATAAAGATTTTCCTTTTTCATCAGGCATAGAGAACTTTTGACAAAAATATCGCATTGCAGCACCAAGTTCACCTGCTGGGCCACCAAGTTGAGTAATGATATATTTAGCCATTTTTAAATCTTTATTTTTAATATTAATAGGGTAGTTAAGCTTTTTCTCATATTTAAACATATTTATCACTATCTCCTTCCCATGGCCATGGATTTTCACTCCATCTATAATTATCATAATTAGTATTACATAACATTAAAGGGCCATAAAGTCTTTCATATTTTTCTTTTTGCATTTCAAGTTCTTTAACATAATTTTTAAACATAGAATAAAAATAATCATCTTTAGGATTTAAATCTAAATACAGATTTAAATCATTAATTACTTGGTCTAATTCGTAAATTTTTAAAAGACAAGCATCATGTTCATTGTTAGCAACTATTTTGTAAACTGGATAACCTTTGTAACCTTGATAAAGACTTTTAAATAAATTACCATGCATTAAAGTTTCTTCAGGACTGAATACATCATCTCTTTTAAGTCCAAAAATTTCATAGTTTATATCTTCAAATAACATCTTTTTCATCCTCCTAAAGTAATATATGTTTGCCTATATTCCGCGTATATGTTTTTGCCTACTTAATAGTTTACAAAGAAAGTTCTTTTATGTTAGAATAGTAACAGAAGGGTATGATTAACGTGGCAAGTGGAAAAAATGAAAAGTACATTCCAACTAGAAATTATCTAACTGCTTTAGTACTTGTTATAGTAGTAATAGTTTTAACTTTATATTTTTTTAAATGGTATAATGTTTATGAAGAAAACAAAGTTGCATCTAGCTATTTAATTAAATCAAACACAATTACTAATGAGATTAAAGACTTGAAAGAAGTTGAAGCAGTATTTACAGAAGTACCCGATGATTACTTCATTTATATTAGTTATACTAATGATGAAAAAGTTTATGAAATGGAAAAAGAATTAACAAGAGTTATTAATGATTATTCTCTAAATGATAAATTCTATTTCATTAATATAACAGATATTCAAAAAGAAGATAACTATATTGATAAATTAAATGAAACTTTAGATTTAAAAGACCAAAAAATTACCAAAGTTCCAACTATTATTTATTATAAAAATGGAGAAGTGGCTAAAGATGGAATTTTAGTTCGAGCTGATGATAATATTATTAATGCATCTGATTTACAACAATTTTTAGAAGAGAAAGATTATCAAAGATAATAAACTCTTTTTTTCATGAGGTGGAATATGTTAAATATTGTTTTATTTGAACCAGAAATACCTGGTAATACAGGGAATATAATGCGTACATGTGTCGCAACTAATACGTGCCTTCACTTAATAAAGCCATTAGGTTTTTCTTTAGATGATAAATATATTAAAAGAAGTGGGGTTAATTATATTGAAAAATGTGAATTTAAAGTATATGAAAATATCGAAGATTTCTTCTCTAAAAATAAAGGTGAATATTTTTTCTTAACGAGGTATGGACATAAGCCCCATACATCTTTTGATTATAGTAACAAAGAAGAAAATATTTATTTCTTTTTAGGAAAAGAAAGTACTGGAATACCAAGAAGTATTTTAAAACCATTTATTGATAGATGTATGAGAATACCAATGACTTCTAATGTAAGAGCATTAAACGTATCTAATGCTGCAGCTATTATTATTTATGAAGCTTTAAGGCAACAAAACTATAATGATTTATTACTTGATGAGCCTCATAAGAGTAAAACATTTATCGAAGAAGCTTAGGAGGATTTATAATGCATTGTAAATATTGTGGAACTTCAATACCTAGTACCACTAAAAGGTGTCCTAATTGTGGTAGAATAGCGAGTAGTGAACAGATAGAATTTTTAAAAGATTTTAATAAAAATAGTGGATGGGATAAATATAGTAATAAGAATACATCAATGTATAAAAGGGAAAAAGCCACAGAAATAAAAAATAAAATAGGTATTATTCTTGTTCCTTTAATCATACTAATATTAGTTATCATTGCTTTACTTAAAGTAATAGGAAATTAGGTGATTAAATTGAGCTTACTATATATGTGTTTAGAAATCTTTTTTGCAAGAATTATTGATGTAAGCTTAGGTACTATTAGAACTTATATAACTATTAAGGGTAAAACATTAATTGCTGCTATCATTGCTTTTATTGAAGTAACTATTTGGTTTGTCGTTGTTAAAGAAGCAATTGCTGCAGATACTAATTTTTTTATTGTTATTTCCTATGCTTCAGGTTATACTGTGGGGACAATGCTTGGTACATATATATCCAAAACTTTTATTAAAGGACTTATAAGAGTAGAAATAATTACTAGTCAAGCTACGAAAAAAAATATTGAATTTATTAAAAAAGCAGGATATGGAGTATCAGTTATCAGTCTTAAGAATTCTAATAAAGACTTACTTTTAATTGAAGCTCAAAATAAAGAATTAAAGAAAATAAAGAGAATTGTTAAAGATATAGATGAAAGTGCTTTTGTTGTAGTAAATGAATCGAAACTTGTTTATAATGGTTTTATAAAGTAGAAATTTGTCAATTTGTTGTCAATTATTAAAAAATAAGATTTGAGAATAATCTCTTTTTTAATGAATTAAAATCCCATATTTAAGGAAAAAAATTCCATAAGATAACTTTTACAAGGTATTTATAAATACCTTGTTTGTATAATACTTGGGAGGTTAAAATGTTATCAACAATAGGAAAGTAGAGGAAAAATAATATGGGAAAAATGAAAAAATTTAATGAAGAGAAGAATAAAAGAAAAACTTTTATAGTTTTGGCGTCTCTTTTTATGGTAATTGGTGCTTTATTTATTGGTATGTCTTATGCAGTATACCAAAGTGAAAATGAAGTGACATTTATCAATGCAAAGGTAGGAAAGTTTGTGGCTAATGACATCGAACTTACTATGAAATTAGATGGGAGTGATGTTGATGCCCCCCCAGCAAAGAATAGTCTATATACAGTGACAGTAAATTGTGATAATGCTACTGGTACATGGGATAAGAATGAATGGGGACCAAATATTAGAAATATTACAACGGGTAAAGTAAAATGTGAAGTAAACTTTGCTACACCAGGGGCGACACTAACAAGTGTTACAGCAACAAGTGATAAAACGACAATAAGTTTAAGTTATACAGCAGCAGGTATAGGAACGTCTACAACATGTGTGT
>CAOJBM010000008.1 GCA_948329525.1 uncultured Mycoplasmatota bacterium | reverse complement strand
AAATTTATGCTGAATATAATTTTAATCCATCAACTCAAATCTAGGACACAGCAAATAAAAATACTTAACTCATTAAAATTTTTATAAGATTTAATAATTTCTAATAAATTATCATATTTTGCTAACTCATTAGATACTGATATCCACTTTTTTAGTGCAATGTTAGGATATCTAGGATGTATATTATTTTTTATGGTATCTAATAATAATTGTTCATTATTTTGATTATTAATTACATATTTTGGATTAAATATTTCTGGATGTTTAAAATATGTATTGATAAGATTTTGATGATAAATTTTGGAACGCATTCCATAATCAAGCAAGCAGGAATAAAATACATATATTAACCATTCTAGACTTCCATATGTAATTGAACTAGGAAATTCTACAACTGCTAAATTCTTGTTCTGAGTTTCAAAATAAGCTTTCAATAGACTGCAACATTTAAATGTATTTCCATTAATTGTTTCTACACTATTTTTCAACCATTTCACCTTCTTATACTAAACAGATACCGATTCTTTTTCTAATAAATTAATAACTACTTCAAGTTTTTCCATTATATCATCATAATTTATATTTTTAGCAAATGGATATCTATTTTTGTATTTAATCCAATTATTTCTTAATCTCTCACTAGATTTTATAATTTCGAACAAGTTATTAACTTCTCCTAATAAATGAAGAGTATCTCTTCTTTTTAAAGTTCTATTAATTGCTTCTACTAAGTTTTGTTCATTTAATTCATTATAATATTCGCTTAGTAAGATATAAAGATCATAAAAATCTTTTGCTCTAGTATTTCCTACTGTATTCGCAAGTAATGTTTCAAATTTTTCTGCAATAATTGTTTCTTTTGTAAAAGCCATAATTTTGATATATTCATCATCAAACATACTTTTATATTTAAATGTTATTTCTCTTGGTGTAATAGGATCACCAACCGTTATATCAATGGTAAGATTAACTTTTATTCCTTCTTTAATTCCCTCTAAGTATACTTTTAAGCCTCCATAGATATCTTGTAGCCTTATATCCTCAATTTTAGAAATTTTAAAACTTATATTATCATTACAATCTATACAGAGAATACTATTTATTACTCTTAGTAATTCTTTACTAGAAAGTTCAATTCCTTTTAACATTGTATCCATATCTTGAGTGGTTCTCCTATCATCCCCAATAATAGCTGCTAAAAGAAGTCCGCCTTTTAAAATAAAATTATCTTTGTATTCACTAACCGAAACTCTGTATAGTAATCTTTCAAAAAAATACATCTGCATTAATTCTTGTGGAGATACATCTGTTTCTTTTGATTTTATTTTTATTCTATATTTTAAACTTTCAGCATTCATCATAATAGAACCTCTAAATATGAATTTATTTCCTCTTCCACTTTTAATTTTTTAGCATATTCCATTAATTTATAAATATCTTTTTTTGATGATTTAACATAGGTCTTTAAAGCATATTTTATGATTTCTATATCCTGCTTATCTTTATATTTTATAACATCACATAAACATCTTTCTATATCATAAACTGGAATAATTTTTCCTTGCGGACTTTCAATTTCAGTTTTTCCAAGCTCAAATATTTCTTTAGTGACAGAATATAACTCAACATTTTCTCTGTTTTTTAAACTTGCATTATAACCATTCGCAACTGTAATTTCATATATTAATGGAACTCTTTCAGACAATCCATGTAGAAAAAGAGCAGTAGCATGAGAAAATATAGCATTCTTACTTGAAAAAATTAAATTATAATATTCATCACCCCAAGAATTTGGCAAAACATATAATCCTTGATTTTCTCTTTCGATTAAACCTTTTTCTAGCATTCTTGTTAGAGTTTTCCTAGCAATACCCATTCGTTCTACTTCTTTTGTTGTTATCATTCCATTATTTTTTTTCATTTCATTTAAAATTTTTTCTTCGTTATTCATTTCTACTGCCCCTTTCTACATAAATTATAGCATATTTTAAGTAAAATGTGGCAAAAATATTTTCTTTTTTGGAATAATATGGTAAAATAAATGAAAAGGAGTGAGTTACATGCTACTTAAGGTCAAAATTAAAAATTTTCTTTCAATAAAAGATGAAGAAGTTATTAAAATAAATAATGGGATAACATCAATAATTGGAAAAAATGAATCTGGAAAGTCAACAATATTAAAAGCAATTAGAAAACTAAATGGAGAAAAAATAACCAAAAAGGAAAAAAACTCTAGTTTAAGGAATAAGCCTTCCGAAATCACAGGAACATTTAGAATTTCACAAGCACAAATTAAAGAAATCAATAAAAAATATTCGCAAGATGCAAAGTATCTTTTTTATAAATTACCAGAAACATATAAGCATCTATACTTTACAATAACAGTAAGAGATGAAGATAATACAAAATATTTTTCACTATATTACATTGATAAAGAAAATAATTTAGTAAATATCGAAACTTCTATATTTTTTGAAAGAATACTAAGTGATATAAAGAAAATACAAAAAAACAATAAAAATACATTAAATGAAAATCAAATTCAATTTTTTGAAGATTTATTAAAAGAAGATTCAGAAGAAAATCTAAAAAAACATATTCTAGATAATTTAGAGAATAATGAATTTCCTGAAGAACTAAAAATAACTCTTACTGATATAGCAAATGAAATTATTAAAAACCATTGGATAAATCTTTTGCCAAAATATAAGTTTATATATTTTAACTCATTTAGAGATGTCTTGAGTGATAAAATAATTCTAGATGATTTAGAGAATAATATTCAAGCTAAAAATATTTTGAGAATTGGCAACATAGATGAAGATGATTTAATTGAAGCTGTTAAAGAAAAAGATGAAGTATTAATTTCTGATATTGAAAGTCAGTACATTGATGTAGTTACAAATAAATTTAGGGAAGTGTTTCAACAAACAGATAATGATTTTAAATTAAAGTTAAGAATTTCCACTGGAACTAATGAAATATATTTCTTAACAAATGATAAAACTAGCAAAAATAATGCAATAAATATAAGTGAAAGAAGTGATGGGTTTAGATGGTATTTATCTATATATTTAACTTTATATGATTATTTAGAGGAAAACAACCATAATGAAAATCATATTTTATTAATTGATGAGCCAAATTTATATTTACATGCTGGTGCACAAAAAGATTTATTATATAGAATTTTTGAAACAGAATTTAAAGATATGCAAATTATATATACTACACATAGCCCTTATATGATTGATAGTGAAAATACTTTTTCAATAAGAATTATTGAGAAAGATGATCAAACTAATATTTATAACGATGCAAGAGAATATGCAATTCAAAAAAAAGGTTTAAAAGATGTTGATGCAATTACTCCACTACTTACTTCATTAGAATTAAATTTTTCTAATAATCTTATTATTGATGAGAAAAGTAAAATCATAGTTGTAGAAGGAATTCAGGATGTATACGTTTTAACTGCTTTCATAAAAAAACTAAAATTAACAAGAAAATTTCTTGATACACATTTTGTACCTTGCTATGGTAGTGAGAAAGTGTCGTTCATGTTTGGCTACTTATTTGGTTTAGGATATGATGTATATACACTTGTGGATAACGATAAAGCAGGAAGAAAAGTAATATCAGCTATTTCTGAAGGTGATGATACAAATACCATCATTAATAAAGTAAAGACATATTTCTTAAATAATGAAAATACAGATGATTGTTTATTAGAAGATTTGTTTTCACATAATGATAGAGAAAAATATATTCCCAAAAAAAGTACAATTTATTATAAAGAAATTTATGACAATTATGGAAATATGGAATTTGAGCAAGAAACTTTAGATAATTTTACAAATTTACTTAATAGTTTAAAAGAAGATGCAAATTGTTCAATAACAAACGATGAACTAAAAGAAAAAACATTGATTAATGTTTAAAATTAGTTTATAATTAATTCATCAAGTTATTAAGAACTTCGTTTGTTAAGTGTTCATAACCTAACAAACAATCGCTCCATTGAGGTTTAAACTCGCACACTAGAAATAGTAAAGCGAGTTTTTCTATAAAATGAAATTAATGCCTTTATTTTAATCTCCCATTTTGCTAATTGTGCCAAAATATATAGGTTGAGTATCTACCATTTTATGAACTGAAATGTGACAATTTAGTGATTTTAATGTATAATAGCAACCAATATTTGAAAGGAGGATTTTATATGTCATATAATTCACTATTGCATGATTTGAAAACCCTATTAATACAAAGAAAAGTTAATACAACTTTTTCTACTATAACTAATGAAGAAGTAGTACAAATAGAAGAAAAAATCGAAGTTCCTAAAGAAATTGAAGATTTTTTAAATGGAAACGGGCAATATTATAGAATAAAAAAATTCTTAATTGATTTAATTAGCGGTAATCACTTTAGGTTTTATGGTTTTACTGATGATAAAAAAACTATGTTATTAGAGAGTTTAGAAAACGAGCAAGGTACTGGCAAAATCTTTGTTCTATCAGAACACACAAATAGATACCAAAATAAGAATTATCTTATAATGCCTTTAAATATAGGAAATAAAACGATTAATGATGATTTTGATAATATAATTAGTATTACTCCTAGTCAAGATAGCGATTATATCTCGATTAGTGAGATAATCAAAATTAATGAGGGTGTAATATATGTTTGTATTACACCGTCTATTGATAAAAGTAGCGATGCTAAAAATCCTCCTATGAGATTTTTGGAATCAGAAGTATTTTTTTACATTAATAAACGAGTTAATACTTTTAGAAATGCTAATAAACCTTTAAAAGAGTTTTTAAATCATATTAAATTTTACGAAAATGATAGACTAAGTACGTTTTTACAACCTAGTAAAATCCAAGAAGATTTAAAATTCAATTTTAAAAGTGATAAATATCAAATAAAAAGCCATTATATGGCTTATGAACTAGCATTAAATAAATTATTATTGAAAGTTAATAACGAAATAACATCGGGCAATATTGATTATGATAAAGAGATTATCGTTGATCCTTATGCTAATTACGATTATCGTTATCCTGAAGAAATCGAGGATGAAAAAGATAGAAATATCAGTAGAGATAATATCAAAGGCTTATCTTTAGAAAGACTAAAAAATATATGCCCCGCTACAATGAAAAGGTTGGTCTATGAGTGTAATGCCCAACCCGCAAAAGGTAGCAACGGCGATATGGTAAATGAATTTATTAAAACTGATGAAGAAAAAGCCTTATATTTATATGAAAAATTGGGTATGTATAGTTGGTATTGCTATTTTTACAAAACTATTGAGTATTTAGTTAAAGAGGGAAAATATAATACAATATTAGATATTTACGATATTTTGTTCAAAAGAATAAATAATCTTTTTTACCAAAAAGTTAAAAGTGAAATTGAAAACTGGACAAAAGCGGTTTGCGATCATATTTCACAATCAAAAGATGTAGAGTTTAATAAAACTGATTTTTTCAATAAAATAATTGCTAAAATGCAATATGCTAATATTGAAGATGAGTTTGTTAAAAGGATTGTTTTAATACAAATAAAAAAACTAGAAGATTATAGAGATAATAAAGTTCATGGGTTAAAAGAATATAAGGTTGAAGATTTTAATACCGAATTATCTGCACCCGACAATGACGTTGAACCTTTAAATGATATGCCCACAATTAATTATTCAAGAAAAAGTTTTGAAAATAAATTTGGTAATTGGTATGGCAATAAACCAAGTTTCACAAGTGGTACAGAGGGTGTTTCACATTTCGCAAGTGGTACAGAGGGTGTTTTATTCAAACTTAGCGGTGACGAACTAGCAAAAATATTTGGTTACTATATGCCAAGTAATTATTTTGGCTATAATGCCGAATATCGAAATGAAATACTATACGGCGAACCAGTAGAAAAGACTTTAAAAAGAAAAAGAAAAAAAATAGAACTATTATATGAATTGGCTAAAGGTTTACCCGCTAGTGTTCCTCTTAAATTAATAACTAGAGATGATGAATTTGTTGGTTATACAATGGAATTAGTGAATGATGAATTAGGCAACTTTGAAAAAATAAGGCAGTCTAATATATCATTAGAAGAACGTATCGCTTTGATATTAATAGCCGAGGAAAATATCAGACAAGTTCACGATCGTGGTATAGGCTTAGGCGATTTAAACGAAACAAATTTTGTAGGTAAAAATGCGATAATAACCGATTTTGATAATGCCTCGGTTGGTGGATTAAGATGTGATTTATTTCCTTTATATATGAGATATTATCGAAATGTAGTAAAAAAATGCAATATGCCCGAAAGTGATATGTTCTCTTTCTCCATCACGGCTTTATCAATGCTTACTGATATAGGGATTCATTATGAAATTAGAGAAGATGTTAACTCTCTAGAAAATTTATCTTTTATTGTAAGTCTTATTCCCAATGAATATAAAGATTTAAGAGATTATTTTGCATTATTGTTAGATCCAACCACTAAAAACGAATATATCACACCAGTTTTAAAATCATTAACTATTAAACCTTACACTAAAAAAATCGAAATAGATAAAAAATATTTTCTACGTTAAAAGAAGCATTTACAATTTACGTCTTTCGGACTATTGACAAATGGGTAAAAAATCTACTTATTTGTCTTTTTTTAAATAAATTTAGTAAGAATTAGATAAATGCCTAAGATATTTCTATTCTAGGCATAATGATGTAATGTAAACTTTTTAAGATTCATACATGCATGAAGGTGGATTTATGTCAAGTTTTTAGACACATTTTTGTGGACAAATTGTAACAGTTCAGACTAACCACGAAAAAGAACAATGAAAATATTCATCGTTAAGAGAATAATGCTTGATTGTTAAAAATGGATTCTATGACTTTAGTAGGATTCATTTTTCTTTTCTTTGCAGTTTTAATCACACTTAAAGCATCAGCAAAATATTGAGCACCTTTTAAACTTCTAAAACCACCACTTACTTTTGTATTAATTTTAAATATTCTAATATCACTCTCACTTAAGTTATTATCGAAAGGAACTTCAAAATCATAGATAAAGTAAATACGGTTCATCTTATATTTCAAAAGTCGACGTCTTAATTTTTCAGCCTTACCTCTAAAAGTTTTCGATTTTATGTTCTTATCTTCTAATAAAGAACTTTCAAGTACTTCATTAAATTCCAAGTTGTACTCATTCAGTTTTTCTTGGATAAAATGAGTACATCCAAATTCAATGGCAACTTCTCTTGTGGCTTTCATTTTAAAAAGCAAAGTCTTCATATTATGAACCCATTTTACATCTGGAACAAGTTTTATTATTTCTTGCAGGTATCTTCCTACATGAATATTGCACTCATATCGTTTAGTACCATATTTGTAGAGAGTTGTATCATGGTCACCCATTATTCCACCTAAATATTTTGTCAGTATTCCGTCAGCTTTAATAGGATCATGTCTCTTATTTGGATGCATTTTATATAAGACATTATCTGGATTAGAATAGTTTCTAGTATAGATTTTTTGGCCATTATTTTTAGAACTTGTCTCATCTGTAAATATTGTTTTTCCATTATGTAAGTTGTTCTCTATATTTTCTAAAGTAGATTGTGCTTTAAGACTAAACTCCTTTTTAAAGTTCATAAGTGTTCCTTTTCCAATGTGTAAAAAATCATCTGTTATTGCACTGAAAAAGTCAGTTTGTCTATCTAGACTAACTACATTTAAAGTGTCTAGATTTAGTGCCGTTGTTTTAATAGAGACATCATAGGTTACATCTGTTTGAAATTCACGAGGTAAAGTTTCAACAGATTTAGATGAGAATTTAAAAACATGTTTATAGACTACTACTGCTGTTTTAAGACCCAGTCTATATTTTACTAGTGGTTCTTGATTTTCTTTCCCCTGTATTGTATGAGTTATTGTAACAACTTTAAGATTCTTTTCTTTAATCTCACTCTCTAATTTTTCTTTTGTATATGTAGAACCAATATGACCGAATTGACCACCTTTCTTTTTATCACTTTTAACTCGATAATTGTATAGATTAGCTCCTGACTTTTCTTTTTTACTGGAGCAATGTCGGTAGATGAAGGCTTACTCGAGTTACCAGAATTCTTGTTATTTTTACTTCTTTCTTTATCTAGTTCTTCAAGTGCTTGATTTAATTTGTTTGTTAATTCTTCTAATTGCTTGTCCTTTTCTGTATTTAATGATTTTTGTATTTCGAGTTCAAGTCTAAGGCGTTTTATTTCATCTAGGAGATTATCAATTTTAATCATCATTTCTTCTAGTTGTTTATACATACTATTGGAATAATTATTGTGTACTCCCATTTATTTTCACCTTTCATTAGTATAAGTATTACATATTTTTAAATTATTTCAAGAGGTTTACTCAAATTTGTGGATAACTTCTTTGTTTGAACAACATTTCCACAGAAAAAAGATGATTTTCTCATCCTCTAGTCTGAACTGTTACAGAAAATCCGTAAATAGTAACAAAAAAACTTACGAAAAAATAAAAAAAGTGATAAAATGATTAAGTCGACCCAGCTGGAATGCGTAGAAACAGACATTGTTTTTACGCATTTTTTAATGCCCAACGAGGGTTAGATAAGAAGGAGGAAATTTATGGAAGGTAACAATAAATATCTAGGGAAAGAGAGTGTTTCGAAATTATTATTAAAGTTTTCTATTCCTTGTATTTTATCATTACTTATTAGTTCACTTTATAATATTGTGGATCAAATATTTATTGGAAATAGTGAACTTGGCTATTTAGGAAATGCAGCTACAAGTGTTGTATTTCCAATTACAATTATTTCTGTTGCATTTGCATGGGCAATTGGTGATGGCTCAGCTGCGTATCTGTCTCTATGTCAAGGAAGAAAAGATACCAAAAATGCTCATACTGCAATTGGTAATGGAATTTTAATTAATTTCATAATAAGTATTCTATTTGTCTTATTAGGTTTCTTATTTATGGATAAGTTATTATTCTTATTTGGTGCTAGTGAGGTAACGTTACCAATAGCACAGGATTATTTTAGAATAATCTTAATATTCATTCCAGCTTATATGATGGCTAATGGAATGAATGCAATTATAAGAGCAGATGGTAGTCCAGGTATTTCAATGGCATCAACTCTTATTGGAGCAATTACAAATATAATTTTGGATCCTATTTTTATATTCGTATTTAAGTGGGGAATAAAAGGTGCTGCTTGGGCAACAGTTATCGGTCAAGTGTTATCACTTATTGCTTCAATAATTTATTTTACTAAAACAAAGACATTTAAACTTGGATGGTCTAGTTTTAAAGTAAACTTTGGTATTTTTAGTAATGTTATTAAACTAGGAGTATCAACATTTATTACTCAAATGAGTATTGTAGTTATAAGTTTAGTATGTAATATTATGTTAGCAAAATATGGAGCTATCTCTAAATATGGAACAGATATACCAATTGCAGTTATTGGTATATGTATGAAAGTATTTACGATTGTTATTAATATAGCAGTAGGAATTATTTTAGGAGCTCAACCAATTCTTGGCTATAACTATGGGGCAAAACAATACGATAGAGTTAAGAAAACATTTAAACTTGCTTTAGTCTCTACTATTATAGTAGGGTTAATATCTATGCTTTTATTTGAATTATGTCCAAGTATTATTATTAAGATGTTTGGTACTGAATCAGATTTATATATGGAATTTGCCATAAAGACATTTAGAATATTCTTATTCTTTATTGTATTTACTTGTACTATTAAAATTACTAGTATTTTCTTTCAAGCAGTTGGTAACCCAGTAAAAGCATCTGTTATATCTCTATCTCGAGATATTGTCTTATTTGTTCCTTTAGTAATTATTTTACCAAAATTTATAGGAGTAGAAGGAGCCTTATATGCAGCTCCAATTGCAGACTTAGTTGGTATTATCATTACAATAATTTTACTTATCTTATTCTTTATTAAATTAGGTAAAGAAAAAATAATAAAAAGTGATAATGTTAAAATATTAGATAGTGAAGATGGTATAATTGTAACAATTAGTAGAACACATGGTTCTCGTGGAAAGTATATTGGAGAACAAGTTGCTAAAAAATTGGGTATTCCTTATTATTGTAAAGAATTAACTGCTATTGCAGCACAAGAAAGCGGTTTAGATAAAGAATTCATTTCAAAATTAAACCAAAATAGTAATATTTTGCACGATTTATATTTAACTACTACTCCAGTTAAATATGCAATAGAAGCTCAAGAAAAAGTAATCAAAAAAATTGCTTCCAAAGGTTCTTGTGTAATAGTTGGTCGAGCAGCAGATTATGTTTTAAAAGATAATAAAAAAGTTATTAGAATATTTATCTATGCAAAAGAAGAATATCGAATCAAAAGTGTTATGGAAATGTATGGAGATAGTGAGAGTGAAGCTAAAAAGAATATTAATAAATCAGATAAAAATCGTGCTAGTTATTATAAACTTATTTCCAATAATACATTTGGTGATGTAAATAATTATGATTTATGTATCGATTCATCTATTGGAGCTGATATAACAGCAGAGATAATATGCGACTTTGTTAAAAATAAGAAATAAATTTGTAAGTTTTATGGTAGCTTACCATAATATAGTTTTAAGAAAGGAAAAACATTATGAATCAAGAAAATTGTCCTTGTTGTCCAAATCATTGTCAAAAAGATAATTTAGGTTGTGGACGAGGAAAAGATTATTTTAGTAATCAAGACAAAAATAGTGAGCCAAAATCACTTAATGAACAAGTTATTAATGATTTAAAAAAATGTGGTCATTTATTACATCATAATAGAGATTTAAATCCCGATGAATTTTTATCTTGTTTTTCTTTAGAAGAATTAAATGAACTACATAAATTACTATCTAAAATAAATAACTAATTTATGTACAAGATTATAAAATCAACAAAATCTATTCCTTAAAATATTACTAGTAACGGAAGATAATACGTCCTTTCGTTAATGAGAGTAGATAGCCCATTGAGGCTTAAACTCACACACTAAATTTGTGATGTGAGTTTTTTTTATGGACTTTTTTCGTTATTTCAAAATAGGAACGCACGCTATGTGGGTGAAAAATTAGGAAACTTACTCGTTATTCTTTTGATTTTAAAAATGTTGAAACCCTCATCTTTAATATAATTTCTTCTATATAATTTTTTACGTAACGTTTTTAAGTAATTGTTAATAAAATTTAAGAATAGGCAGTATTTTTTAAAATTGTTATGTTAAAAATAATGATTTGTAAATAAAAGTAATGTATAATTGAAATAGCCAAACAAAAATAAGAAGAGAGATATTCTTAATCAACTAGTTTATTTTTTGATTAGACTGAAGATTAACAGAAAATATTATTTAGTAACAAGTTATTTTAAGGAATGATTTTATGAATGAAATAAGTTTAATTGATACTCATACCCATTATAATAGTGTAGTTATGGAAAATTTAGAGGATCAAATAAAAATTGCAAATAATAATCTTGATGTATCTAAAATAATTAATATAGGTTTAGATAATAGAACAAGTGAAGAGGCAGTACAAATTAGTCTTAATAATCCTAAATTCTACTCTGCCATAGGAGTACATCCGCTTTATAATGGAGAAATATCTAAATTAGAAGAAATTTATTTTAAATATGATAATACAAAAATAGTTGCAGTAGGGGAGACAGGGCTTGATACAAGTCAAGATATTTCACATCAAATAGAGAAATTACTAGAAAGTATAGCTTTAGCCAACAAACTAAAATTACCCTTAATAATCCATGCTAATACTACTAAAGGAAGTAATATAAATGCTAACAAACTTTGTTTAGAAATAATCAAAAAATATCCATCAAAATATGGTTTTGTCTTTCACTGTTTCCAACCTGATTTAGAAATATTACATGAGATAATAAAAATAGGAGGATATATTTCAGTTGGAGGTAATATTACGAAACCAAATGCTAAAAAATCTTTGGAAGTTGTTAAAACTATCCCTATAGATAATTTTCTTATTGAAACTGATTATCTTTTTTTAACCAATACTCCAAATGAAACTGGAAAGGCTACTTTTGAAAGAATTTGTGAACTTAGAAATACAAAAAAATTAGCAATGATGAAAATCTTAAATGAAAATGCCCAAAGACTATTTCCAAAACTATAAAAATCTTACCATAACGATAAGATTTTTTCTTAACCCATTACTTGACCGCCATTATTATGAATAACTTGTCCAGTTACATAACTAGAATCATCTGATGCTAGAAAAACAAAAGTTGGAGCAAGTTCATAAGGCATTGCACATCTTGCCATGGCTGCTTCAGCACCTAAAGACGGTATTTTTTCTTTAACCCAACAAGCAGGTTGTAAAGGTGTCCAAAAATATCCTGGAGCGATAGCATTTACTCGAATATTTTTCAAAGCCAAATTTCTTGCAAGAGACCTCGTAAATCCCACAATTGCTCCTTTAGTTGTAACATAGTCAATTAATTGTGGTTCGCCATAAAAAACTGTAATCGAAGATAAATTGATAATTGAGTCACCTGAGTTTAAATAAGGTAAGACTTCTTTTGTTAAATAAAACATTCCATAAACATTAACTTGCATAGTTCTATCAAATTGTTCATCACTAATGCTTTCTAACTCATCTTGTTGATATTGCACTCCAGCATTATTTACCAATATATTAATCTTCCCAAATTTTTCTAATGTTGTTTGCACAATCTTTTTACAGAAATTTTTATCAGTGATATCTCCTGCTAGTAAAAGACATTCTCCACCTAAACTTTCAATATAATCTTTAGTCTCTTTCGCATCAATATGTTCATTATAATATGGAATAACTACTTTAGCTCCTTCTTTTATGAAGGCAATCGCAGCAGCTCTACCAAGGCCACTATCACCACCTGTTATAATTGCTACTTTATCTTTTAATTTACCACTACCTGTATAATTTGGATTATCGAATATTGGTCTAGGGTCCATTAAATATTCTAATCCTGGTTGAACATCTTGTGCTTGTTCAGGTGCAACTATTTGATATTTAGTACTTTGAATACCAATATTACCATAGTAATTATAATATTTATTTCCATATTTATAATCATAGTTCATTAAAAAACCTCCTATATATTATATATGACAAGTGTCTAAATAGGGGATTTAAATCACATAAAAAAGACAAAAAATCTTTTGTTTAAAATTAATTTTTTGCCCAACTCTTATTAAGTAAAAACTTTTATTTTTTTAATTATTTAAAATCTTCAACTTTTTCTACTGTAACAACAATCGCTCCTTTATTTTAATAAATCAGTATAATAGATAATTTCTTTATTCAAAGACTTAGCAAATTCAATTTCTTTTGTTGTACTGCTTCCAATATAACCATCAACATTAACAACTAAAATAGCATCGGCTAACTTTATTCTTTCTTTATGCATTTTATCAAGCATTAATACTTCTTCAGTAAAGTCATCTTTATTAGGCATCTCTGGATTATAAATAGGAACTAACATACAATTACCTTCTAATTCCATTTTTTCTGTAATTATCATCATTTCCTTATAAAATCTTAAACTTCCACATACTGTTATTATTTTCATTCATAAACACTTCCTTTTTCTTATTTTGGCATACTTTATTTATATAGTTATAATTTTTTCCAATTGTTTTTAAGATATGATAAAATGAACTAAAGGAGAAAAGATATGAAAATAACAAAATATCCTCAATCATGTTTAATGGTAGAGACAAAAAATAAGAGCATTTTAGTTGATGTTGGGAGTTTAAAATACCAAGATAAATTTTTAGAAGAATGGAAAAAGGCCTCCCTAATACTCATTACGCATAAGCATGGAGACCATACTAAAAGTGATGTTCTAGAAAATATTAATATTCCGATTTATTCAACTTTAGAAGTTCAAGATACATACCCAAATATAAAATTTAATATCGTATCCGAAAATGATGTTTTAGAATTTGATGATATAAAAATAGAAGTAGTTAAAGCTGTACATGGTTATAATCCAAATTTAAAAAATGGAGGTCAAGTATTTGAAAATGTTGGTTATATTATAGATGATAAAGAACATAGATTATATATTACAAGTGATACAATTTGTTTTAAAAACGATTACAAAGCAGATATTATAGCACTTCCTGTAACTGGGTATGGACTTACGATGTCCGCTTATGAAGCTGCTTTATTTAGTAAAGAAGTAGGGGCTAATTTAGTGTTACCAATTCACATGGATAATGAAAAGTATCCAACTGATGTAGAATATATGAAAGAGAAGTTTAAAGAATTTGATATCAACTACAAAGTGTTAGAAATTGAAGAAATAATAGAAATTTAAATTGAGCAAGGGAGCTCTTTTTTATGTTATTTTACACAATTTCCTTTCATTAAGTATTTTTCTTTTAAATAATATTTTATTTTTCTTTGCCTTATAAAACCATTTTATCAGACTTATTTTACCATTTTTAATTTCTAAACAGGTTAAGCCATCTTTATGAATACATGAACCATCATTAAAGTATAAGGAAGCATTATTAGTCGGAAATATAGCCTTATGAGTATGACCTGCTATTATCATCAGTTTTTTCTTGTTACTAAAGCCAATTAATTTCTTTTCTTTTTTATTTGGTATTTCATAGTTTTTAGCTAAAGTAATTGGTGCCCTAAAACCGATAGTCTCAAGTTTCTTCCAAACGTATCTCACTAAAAACCTTGATATTCTCCAAATATTACTATTTAAAAAATCAACTTGATGACCATGTAACATCAATATCTCCATACCTCGATAGTCTAAAATAATCGATTCATAAACATCTAAATTATTTAACAATTTTTCATTTTTCATCTTTTTCTTATCATGATAGGAATAAAAATATTTTTCTAAAACTCTCTTGTTTCTTTTACAAATGTCGTGATTTCCATAAATCATTAAAAGGCGATTACTTAGATAAAACTTTTTAAGAATCTTAAAAGTATCAAGATAGGTTGTAATAATTTGGTGATAATTACTTACTTCCCACATATCATCTCCATCACCTAATTCTACATAAGTAAATCTCTTTTTATAATAATGCTTCAAAGCTTTTTCATAGAGTAACTTATTTTTGTGAAAATTATCATTAACATTATTTATTCCTCGATGAATATCACTCATTATAACCATTTTTGTACTATTTTTAACAGGAACAACTTTTGCCCTTTTAAGGAGTTTATCTAACTTCTTCATTTTTAACTCCTTGCTTATAAAATACATCATCTTGAAGTATTACGATATTTTGACTTTGAACTTCTTTTTGAAGTTTTTTCGTCTTAGTTATATTTTTCAAAATAGGAGGAATGAAATTATTTACTAAGATTTGTTGGTTATTTTTAGAATCATTTATGCCATCATTATCGATTGTATCACTTAAATATTTATTATAGAGTTTAACATTTCTTTTATTATAATACTGCATTATAGTTTCAAAGAGAAAAAATCTTGTCCAAACTTTTCTTGTTTTAGGTTTTTTATAATGAAAATAGAAAGTGTTATCAATAATATAATAATTCTTTTTTCTGTGTCTTAATTTTTTAAAAGAGGAAAGGAAAGCTTGTAATTGTTCATGATTATTAAAAGTGATTTCAGCATCCATTACTAAATGTTTTGGTTTACTAAACATTCCAAGTTTAAAGACTGCTAACCACCAGTGTTTTGCTCTAGCTTCTGTAATTAATTCTTTTTTGCGATAGAGAGTAAATGCCATGTCTAGCATATCTTCTTCATTTACTGGCATGTATAAAGTATTTTTATTAACTATTTTATCATTAGTATAATAAACACCAATTTCTGCTCCAGTAGTCATCCCATATTGGCCTTTCCAAAAAGTAATCAGCCAATTTTTATTGTCATAATGAAATTTAATTGGTTCTGTATCGATAATCATTGCTCCAATAGAGGCCATGACATCATATGAGTGACTGTATCCGAAGTTTTTTTGCCAAGCATTTTTTGTAGAATAAAAAATATCTTTCTTTTCATTATAAGCAAACCCTAAAGCATTAAATCCATCATAAGAAACTTTACCATATTTTTTAACAATTAAAGCTAGTATTATTTTAATGGTAGGGTAGATTATAGGTAAAAAAAGAAAATATATAAATATCATAGAATCACATCCATTCTACGATATTTTATGAAGTATTACAAAACCCAGTAATTATATTTGTAACGGATTTTGAAGTTTTGCATAAAAAATATGTTAAAGTTTGAAAAAGGTTTTAAATTTTGATAATTTGTTTAGTTAAAAATTTACAACTTTCTGTAACAAGTTTTGAGTTCATCAACTCATCATAAGTAAAAAATTTATACCCAAGACATTTGTCCTTTTCCATAATTTTAAATTCGCCACTGATATATCTAACGAAAAAAACAATAAATACCCAATTTTTGTTTTTGTTTTCTCGATGATATATTCCTAAAATATTTTCGATATTGATATTTAAATTATTTCCTGCTTCTTCTTTTATTTCTCTTATGACAGCACTTTTAAAATCAGTATCTTCTTTTTCTATTTTACCGCCAATATCTTCAAATAAAAAATTTTCATCTCTTGATTTACTTCCTCTTTGTTGTAAGAGTATTTCGTTATTATTGTTTCTAATATGAGCTATAACTCCTAATTCTTGATTGGGATAATTATAGTCTTTTAATAATTCTAAAATACTTTCATTTTTTATTATTCTAAAATCCATTTAAATTCACCTAAAATAATTGTAACTTATTTCTTTATTATTTGCTATAATTAAATAAAGAAAAGTAAAATTAGAAGAGATAAAATAATTATTTCGTTTCATCGAAAAAAATATCAAAAAATTAAAATTATTTTGTTTAAAAGAAATAACTTTACATTTTGAAATGTATAAAGTATAATATAAATAAAGGTGATAAATATGTTAATACGAGAAAATTATTTGTCTAAAATAAGAGGATTTTATGATTCTGATTTAGTAAAAATATTGGTGGGAATTAGAAGATGTGGTAAATCTGTTATCCTTGAACAAATAATTGATGAAATAAAAGAAAAAAAAGTTAAAGAAGACCATATAATATATATTAATTTTGAATTTATTGAGTTTGAAGATTTAAAAGATTATAAAAAACTTAATTCTTATATAAAAGAAAAAATAATTGATAAAAAAATATATTATATATTTCTTGATGAAGTTCAAAATGTTGACAGATTTGAAGATGTAGTTAATTCCTTAAGAGCATCAGTTAAAAATATTAGTATATTTATTACTGGTTCAAATAGTAAAATGTTATCTGATGAGTTATCAACAGTATTATCAGGAAGATATGTTTTGTTTAATATTAATCCATTATCATATAAAGAATATATAGAGCTAACTAAGAAAGATGCATATAATTTAAATAATTTTTGGGATTATGCAAATTGGGGAGGACTCCCAAACAGATGTGAATTTAATAATGAAATTGATATTAAAAATTACCTTTATAGTGTTTTTGATTCAATTATTCTAAGGGACATTGTTAAAAGGTTAAATCTTCAAGATACAATATTATTTGATATGATTTTGCAATATTTAATTGAAACTACTGGTAGAGAATTTTCGGCAGAAAATATTATGAATTATTTAGAGAAAGAATATAAAAAAATATCTTCAGAAACATTATATACATATATAGATGCTTTATGTAAGGCATTAATTATTAGAAAAGTATATAGATATGATGTCCATGGGAAAGGTGTTTTAAAAACATTAAATAAATATTATATGACTGATTTAGGAATTGCTAGAATAAAGCATAATAGTGATAGTTTTAAAAATTATATATTACTTGAGAATATTGTTTATAATGAACTTATTTCACGTAATTATGATGTTTACATAGGCAAAACAAAAAATGGGGAAATAGATTTTATTGCTATAAAAGATGGAATTAAAAATTATATCCAAGTAACTTATGAATTAAGTAATGATAAAGTTAGGGAAAGAGAATTTAACGCATTTAAACCAGTTACTGATAATTATGCAAAATATGTAATTTCCTTAGACAAAGAAAATTATTCAAAAGATGGTATAATACATTTAAATTTAATTGATTTTCTTATGAAGGATTCATGTTAAGTTTGCTTAGTATTGTATAAATTAGTGCTATAATTAAATAAAAAAATAAATTTAAAGAAAGAGATGATAAAATGCACAAAATATTATTTACAGGTTCAACATTTAGTGAAGAAAAAATTAAAGAATTAAAAATGGGGGGTTAGAAATTATCCCCACTAAAGCTGATTTATCTAAAGAAGAGTTAAAAAAGCTACTAAAAGATTGTGAGGCGGTCATTGTAAATGGAAATGAGTACTATGATGAAAGTATTTTAAAAGAATGTAAAAATCTTAAAATAATTCAATTCTTTGGTATTGGTTATCAAAAATGTGTAGATATAGAGGCGGCTAAAAATTATAACATTATAGTTTGTAATACTCCAAAAGTTAATTCTTATTCCGTAGCAGAATTTACTTTAGGATTGATTTTCACATTAAATCAAAAAATAATTGAATTTAATAACGAAACTAAAAATGGAGTATGGGAAGAAAAACAATTCTTTGATTTAAAGAATAAGACAATAGGAATAATTGGATTAGGACATATTGGGACTTACTTAGCAGACATACTGTACAAAGGATTTAATACGAAAATATTATATTATGATATTGTTCCTAAATATGAAGAAGAAAATAAGTATAATGCCAAAAGAGTTTCTTTAGAAGAATTATTTAAAGAGTCAGATGTTGTATCTTTGCAATTACCACTTAATGCAAGTACTACTAATCTTATTGGGGAGGAATTGCTTTCTTTAATGAAACCAAATGCTTATTTCATTAATACGGCAAGAGCAGAGATTGTTGATTATGAGGATTTATATAAAATATTAAGCGAAAAGAAAATAGCTGGGTGTGCCTTTGATGGTTTTTATCAAGAACCTATTGATTTGAGTAGTAAAGAAGCAGAACTACTAGCTTTAGATAATTTTATATTAACCCCACATACTGCTCATTTTGCTTATGAAGGAACAGAAAGAGTAGAAAAGATGTGTATTAATAACCTTAAACAAATATTTGAGGGTAAACCTTGTGATAGTATAGTTTCTAAATGAGAGGAAATAAAAAAATGAACAAGTTTGTAGTAATAGAAATAGGAAGTACTAATACTAAATCATATTTGTACAATGATGGTCAAGTAAATAATCTATCTTTAAAAACAATTGAGTTTAAAAATCATTATAAAAAAGAAAATAAGATAAATGAAGAGGATAAAAATCTATTGTTTGAATTTATAAATGATATTAAAGAAGAAAATATCTTTGTTTTTGGGACAAGTATTTTTAGAAATTTGCCTATAGACCAGAAAGAAGAGTGGCTAAAAGAATTTAAAGAAAAAACAGCTTTAGATTTTCATATTGTAACAAGTAACCAAGAAAATGAATTTACTGTTTATGGAGCAATTGCTAACATAGATTATAAAGGAAAAATTGCTGTTATGATTGGTGGCGGCGGTTCAACAGAACTATCAATTGTGGAAAATGGGAAAATTATTGAAAAAGCTAACTCTAGTTTTGGAGCGATGGATACAACAGATATGTTTCCTGATTTAAGAACTGATTATGCTACAAGTGACTATGAGACGATGGTTGAAGAAACAAAAAAATTCGTTAATAAACCTCAAAATAAAGCCGATTTACTTATTTTAGCTGGTGGTGATTATATATATTATTATGAAGAATTGAACTATCCTATTGTTAAAAATAAGTTTTATGAAAATGATTTACAACCATATTGTTTAGATGTTCTAACTATGGATAAATTAGATAGAAATTTCTTTTATAAAGTGTCTTTAGAAAGTGTCTGTCAAAGGACTAATAATGATGGTTGGTGGCGAGGTGCAAGAATGCGTTTGTGTGTTAAATCTCTTGTTGATATCTTGGAAGTAAAATATATTATTCCTACAAGAATTAGTATGGTTTATGGCATAGTAGAAAAAATTAAAAATAATGAAATAGATTTTTAGGAGGTAAAAAAGATGAATAAGGAAATTGTTGTAATAACTGGCGGAACAAGTGGATTAGGGCTTTGCTTAGTAGAAAAGTTAATTGAAAAAGGCTATTATGTTTGTAATATTGCAAGAAATAAAGAGAAATTAGAAGAATTAAATAAAATGTATCCAGATAATCATCAAGGATTTATAGGAAACATTACTGATGAAGAATTTATTAAAAAGACTGTTGAAGATATTTCTAATTTAGGAGATATAAAGTACTTAATAAATAATGCCCAAACAGCAATTTTTAAAGAACCAACAATGTATGAAAAAAAGGATATTTCCATAGCTTTAGAAGGTTTAGAGGGGATGATATCTTTAACAACAAATGTTTTAAAAATGAAAAAAGAAGAAGATTTAAAGATTATTAATATCATGTCATCAGCTGCTTTAAAAGGTGCTAAGAATGAAGCTTTATATTGTGCTGTTAAGTGGGGAGAACGAGGTTATACAGAGAGTTTAAAAGTCGCTTATAAAAATACTTCGGTTAAAGTTATTGGAGTTTATCCAGGTGGTATGAATACTAACTTTTGGAATAATTCTAGAGATTATGTAAGTGAAGATAAAGCAAATACTTTTATGAAAGCCGAAGATGTAGCAGAAATTATAATTTCAAACGTTTTTAATGATATTAATTTGACAGTAAGTGATTTAATAATAGAGCGAAATTCTTAAAATACTATGAAACAAGAGATTATATTTGCAAATTTTTTAGATAATATATCTTTTACTCAAAATGGTAAAATTTATTAAATTGACATATAATCAAAAATAACATATAATGTTGTTAATAAATGAATTATTGTATATATTTTAATTAAATAATAACAATACTATATTTAGGTGGTGATATATGTGAATTATAATGATATTTTAGTTAAATATATAGATGAGTATCCTTTTGATGAACCAATATTTATTGAAGAAATAAAAGAATATTTTAAAAATTATATTCAAGATAATTTTGATAATGTATTTAAAAATATCTACGTATATATTAATAGGTTAGTAAAAGAAAATAAACTTGCCCAATTTGTCAAAGGAATTTATTATAAACCATTAAAAGGTACTTTTGGTAAAAAAACTTTAAATATCAATAAAGTTATTGATAAAAAGTATATGCATAATAAAAATGATATAAAAGGATATATTTCAGGGGCTTATTTATTTAATAAAATAGGTTTAACTACACAAATACCTAAAGAGTTGTTAATTGTTACTAATGAGTGTCCTAATGCTAATGATTATAAAAATAAAAATCTTGGAGTTACTATTAGAAGACCTAAATTACAAATTAATGAAGATAACTATAAGTATCTTCAGCTTTTTGATGTATTAATTAATAAAGATAATATTAAAATAGAAACGAATAATGAAAAAGAAATTATTTATAAATTTATTAAAGATAATGAATTAGAGATGGAAAAAATATTTGAATATGCTAATAAAATAAATAATTTAAAACCAATAAAAAAATTATATGAGTTAGGTGGCGAAGAAAGTGAGTAAGGAGGTATTGGAAGAACTAATATTAAATATCAATGCTAGAACAGGTATTAGAAGTGATATTTTAGAAAAAGATTATTATGTATGTCTTGTTTTAAAAGAATTGGCATTTAAACAAAAGGAATTACAAGCTTATTTTAAAGGTGGTACAGCAGTTTATAAAATATTAAATCATATGAATAGATTTTCTGAAGATATTGATTTAACTGTTAAAGTAAATAATAATGAGTCAAATAATAGTAATAAGACAAGACTAAAAAAATCAGCACTTGGGTATAATATTGAGGATTTAGAGTTAGTAAGTGAAGAAACTATTGATAAAAAAGGTAGTGTTACAGCATTTTATAAATATGATTCTTTATTTAGCTTAAATGAACTTTTTAAATCAGAAAGAATACAAATAGAATCAACTTCATTTACAGTATCTGAACCAATAGCTACTTATGTTATAGAACCGATTATATATAAGTATGCCAAAGATGAAGAAAAATCTATTTTAAAAGAAAAATATAATATATCTGAGTTTGAGATAGAAATTATTAAACTAGAAAGAATTTTTGTCGATAAGATATTTGCAGCAGAATTTTATTATAAAAGAGAAATGTATGGAGATGTATCTAAACATTTATATGATATTTGTATTATGATGAAAAATGATAATATAAAAAACTTGCTAAAGAATAAGAAAGAGTTAAAGAAATTAGTTGAATATAAGAGAAGAGAAGAAAAATCTAGATTAGGTGGAATAGAAGAAAATAAAAAGATAGTAGATTTTGAATATATGAAATTAGAATTTAATAATGATTTAATTAATGCTTATAATAAAATGCAAAAAATATATGTTCTAGATGATAAAAGTATATTAACAATTGAAGAAGTAAAAGATGCTATAAAAAACTTACTAAATGTATTTAAGAATTTGTTTTGAATACTTTTTTCTTTTGCATAATTATATATACTTTTATCAACAATTAATACTAATATTTTAAATATATGTTATTATAATGCCAGGATGTGATTTTATGGAAGTGAAAGGGAAAATTCAAACATTTGAGATTAAAGTAGTACTAAATGTTTTACAAGAAACGTTTAACACAATTTTGAGTAATTATAATTCTTTAATTTTTGCGATTAAGGATAATGCAGGGGAAGAGACGATTAAAATGGCAGAAGAGCAATTGAAAGCTAGCAATATTGATATATCTAATTTTCCAAATCGTGACCGCCTTCAATTCTATATTAAACATTATGTTCAAGACACTCCTGTGGTTGCAAGATTAAGGCAGTACGTTAATAAGAATGAATATCCTAGAATGGAAAAGGGAAAAGAACATCTTAGAGAAGGAATATTAGAAGCACGAACAGGTCTTGACCAAGCGGAATTTCATTTACAAGAATCAAAAAAGGGGATAGAACAAATTTTAACAGAGTGGGCAATATTACAATTTATTATCGACCATCCAGAACGTGTCTCCGTAGCTTCTATTGAACAATTAATACAGTTTGGTTATCAAGGGACTTGTGGAACGCCTATGATGAAAGAAATGTATTATTTGATTAATCAAGTATACCAATTAAAACAAGAAAATAATGATTTAAAAAAGCAATTAGAAATTGTTAATAATGATAAGTATGCGAAGTAATTTTATTTTTATTAACTAATTTAAAAAAGTATTATTTTTGGTAATACTTTTTTCTTTTACGATAAGACTTAGGTTTACCGTTATTATAATTTTTCATACTTTCGTCAACAAGAGGTACTAATATTTTATCAACTCTTTTTTTAATTCCTTCGATTTTTGACCATTCCTCATCGGTAGGTTTTCGAGGTATTTCAGAATTATTGTCCCAATCACTTAAATAAACAGCAAGTTCTGTAGGGTCACTTAAGTTTCCTTTTTTAGAAATAGTCTGTATGGCAAAAAGTTTTATTGTGTCGTCATAGGAAGAAACGTTTTTAGAGAAACTAATAGCACACATCTTTTTATTTTGAATAGTAAAATAAACTGTAATATAATTATTTTTTTCAGTAATTTCAAGTCCTTCTAAAGGTAAATAAATTCCTTTTCTTCTTAAATTTAAGTATTTTTTCGCATAAGTTCTAATGTGTTCAATAGTTCTTAAAGGTTTTTCCTCTTCTTCTTTTTGTTTTTCTGCTTCCCAAAACTTTCTTTCACGTTCTTCAGCCTCAATTTTTCTTCTTTCTATCATATCTTCGACACTAGGAAGATTAGTAGTATCAATTTGAACATCATTAATTTTATTTAATTCATCAATATATCTTCTAATAACTGTTCTTAAAAAATATTCGTTTGGAGTATATTCCTCATTTTGAGAGAATATATTAAAATAATTTTTTTCCTTTTTAGGAAGATTATCGTGATTATTAGAAACAAAAGAACATTCAAATGCTACATGAAAATTTTCACCGTAACCATCAACATTATTACAAACAAGCATTGTAAGACCATTATCTCGATGTTTATTCTGTTCTAAAACTTCCTTTTCTAAATTAAATAATTCTCTTGAATAAATCATATCTGCAATTATAATATCGTAATAGCCTAGATAAGGAATGGCATTTCTTTGAAGTCCTGGATTACAATCATCTGTTAAAGCAAAAGTTTTAATTCCAATATCATTCAAAACTTGAGCATTAGTTTCTGGTCGATAACTATAACCACCTTGCAAAAATAAGACTTTAATATTTTCGATTTTCTTAGGTAGAGTCATTCCTTTTTCTTTTAAAACAGCTTGCTTAAATTTTTTATTACTTTCTTTGGTTTTCGTTTCATCAAAATACTTATCTAAAATATCTTCTAAAGTGTACAAAAAATTTCTTTTTAAGCACATTTCTCCTATATATTCAAACCAAGCATCATAATCCCATTTATAAAAAATGTGGCAATCTGGTTTTTTAAATAAATCTGTAATTTTATGAGTAAATCGAGGGTATTCAAAACAAGTTTTATCAGCCATAGTATCACTACATATTATAAGTTCATATTGTTCTTTCATTTCTGGGTGTTCCCAGAAATATTCTAGGGCAATGATAGGACTTTTAAAATATGTGACATTTTCAAAACCATATTTTACTAGTGTTTCATAATCACTATCTTTCTCAGATACAAGAAGTGTATTCATTTTATTATTAATAAATTTTTCCATTTTTGTCCTCTTTTCTTAAAAGTTATATTACCATTAAATAATTCAAAAATAAAGTAAATACTTATAACTTGTGTGATATAATTTAGATGAGGTGTTTTAAATGAAAAAAATAATAGTAGGTCAATCAGGAGGACCAACAGCAGTAATAAACTCAAGCGTTGTTGGAGTTTATAATAAAGCGAAAGAATTAGGAATTAAAGTATATGGAATGGTTCATGGTATTGAAGGATTTTTACAAGAAAAAATAATTGATTTAGATGATTATCTAAGTGAAGAAGAAAATATAGAGTTATTAAAAAGAACTCCATCAGCTTTCTTAGGGTCTTGTCGTTATAAGTTACCAAAGATAGAAGAAGCCAAAGATGTTTATGAGAAAATCTTTGAAATACTAGATAAAAATGAAATTGATGGCTTATTCTATATTGGTGGAAATGACTCCATGGATACAATCAAAATGTTATCAGCTTATGCTAAAGAAAATAATAAAAAACAAGTATTTATGGGAATACCTAAAACGATAGATAATGATTTGCCAATTACTGACCATTGTCCGGGATATGGGTCAGCTGCTAAATATATTGCTACAAGTTTAAAGGAAATTATAAGAGATAATGAGTCATTTGGTGTTAGTAAACCAACAGTTTGTATTGTGGAGATTATGGGACGTCATGCTGGGTGGTTAACAGCTGCCGCAGCTTTAGCAAAAACTGATGATTGTAAGGGAGTAGATGCCATTTATTTGCCAGAAGTTACTTTTGATATAGATAAGTTTATTCAAAATATCGAAAAACTTGCTAAGACAAAAAGTTCTATAGTAATAGCAGTTTCTGAAGGTGTTCAAACTAGTGATGGCAAATTTGTTTGTGAATTAAGTGATAGTGATAGGTCAGTAGATGCTTTTGGGCATAAGCAATTATCAGGGTGCGCTTCTACTTTAGCTAATTTAGTAGCAGCAAAAACAGGTTTAAAAACAAGAGCAATTGAGTTCTCAACATTACAAAGAGCAGCTACTCATATTGCATCTTTAACTGATATTAATGAAGCGATAGAGGTTGGAAAGTGTGCAGTAGAAGAAGCAAATAATGGTACAACTGGAAAAATGGTTATAATTGAGCGAGTAGAGGGAAGTACTTATCAAAGTAGAACTAATATCTATGAAATTGATGCCATTGCTAATGTCGAAAAGAAAGTACCACTTGAGTGGATAGACAAAGAAAATAATACTTTAAAAGAAGAATTTATTAATTATGCAAGACCATTAATTATGGGTGAGTTAGAACCAATTTATAAAGATGGATTGCCTGCTCATTTAATTAGAAAATAAATCATAAATAGGAGGATATTGAAAATGAAAATAATAAAAAAGTCTAATAACGAAGTAGCAAAAGAAGAAGCTCATGGGGGGAGTGGCAGTAGAAAATTATATATAGCTGATAATGAATTTGGAAGAGTTCAAGGAATGACTTATGGATGGTTACCTATAGGTAATAAATATGCTTGGCATAATCATGAAGGCATTGATGAAATAATGTATGTGTTAAAAGGTACAGGAATCGTAAAAGATGAAGATGGAGAATATCCATATAATGTTGGAGATGTGTTTATGTATCCAGCAAATGTATATCATGAAATATTTAATAATGGTGAAGTAGAATCAGAATATATTTTTATTAGAATTCATAGATAGAAAAATAAAATATGGTAAAAGTGAAAAGACTTTTGTCTTTTTTTAATATACAAATGATGACAAAAAAACACACAAGCAATTAGAAACATTCATATTTTATGATAAAGGAGTTGGAGGAATTTGAGAAAAGGAATTGATGTTTCTAGTTATCAAGGAAATATAAATTGGGAAGAAGCTAAAAATTATATTGATTTTGCTATTATTCGTTGTGGTTTTGGAAATAATCTAGTTAGTCAAGATGATTCAAAATTTAATCAAAATGCTACAGAATGCGAAAGGCTTTTTATACCATATGGTGTTTATTTATTTAGTTATGCTACTAGTTTATCAATGGCTGAAAGTGAAGCAGCACATACTCTTCGTTTAATTAAAGATAAACAATTAGAATATCCAGTCTTCTTAGATGTTGAAGAAAGAGGTCAATTATCGTTACCAAAAGAACAACTTGTTTCTATTGTTAAACGTTATTGTGAACTTATTGAAAGTGCAGGATACTACGTAGGGATTTATGCAAGTTTAAATACATTAAATGGTATCTTAAATGATGAACAACTTAACAAATATGATAAATGGGTAGCAGAGTGGGGACCAGATTTTTCTTATCGTTATAGTAGCGGTCTATGGCAATACACAGATAATGATCGAATCCCTGGAATTGAAACTCGAGTAGATGGAGATAAAGCATTTTATGATTATCCAGAAATAATAAGAAAAAAAGGTTTAAATCATTTAGAAGAGCCAAAGGAAAATTTAAAATACAAAAAAGGTGATACCGCCTATTTAAACGGACCTTTATATAAAGATGAAGATGGAACAAAAATAAAGAGAGTGTACAGAAATAAAAAGGTTACTATAAAAGATACTAATAATAAAAACGGAATAAAAGCACCTTATAAAGTTAAAAATGGCTATATTAAAGAAGAAGATTTAACAGATAAACAAGTACCATCATCTAATTTTTTAATTCGTCTTATAAGATTTATAATAAAATTATTTAAAGGTATATAATACACTTATAAAAAATTGTATATTTATATATGATAATTTAGAACTACCAACAAATTAGAAAATAATTTGCTAGTTCTTTTTAATTTCTTTAACTCAAGATTTATTTAATTTTTCTTGAGCAAAATAAAGTTCATCAGCTTCTCTAATATAATCTTCTACTCTTTCGTTTCTTTTACTACTTATTTGCCCATCTTTTGCTAAAAAATAGGGTAGTCCTAAACTTTCTATTAATTTTATCGTATTTGCTAAAGAAACATTAAAATCTTTTCCACTCGCCGATTTTGTCCCTAAATAAATAGAGGGATAAATGGGTTCGTTTGAAACAATACCTGTTATATAATTTTTAAAAAGCATATCTTTATTTATTAAATTCTTTTGCAATCCATTTGTTATATCAAAAGCAAAATCACTTACTTCATATTTTTCATCTATTTCAAATCCTCTACTATAGTTTCCTTCTAAATTACTATAGTAAATAATTAAAAATTCTTGACCTAAAGCATCTGTACACATTTCAATAATGATGTTTTTTTCAATACCATTACTATAACTTATTTCTAGTTTATTACTATCCATAGTACCACTTCTAACTAGTTTTTTATTATATTATATAGAGATTAATATTGCAAATAAAATTATGCTTAACTTTTTATAAAAATTTGCATACTAAGAAACACATATTATATATTAATGAAAAAAATAATTATTTAAATTCTTTTACTAATGAAAGTATTAATTTCAATTTAGATAACTATCTTTTAGAAAATATAATAGATAAAAAAATATAGAACTACGATATTCTATATTTTATTTTTACTATATTCTTCTTTAATCCAAGTCATAATTACTTTAATAATATAATCTATTTCTTCTTTACTTAATTCCTTACTCATAGGAATTTTATGCCACTTATATAAACAACTTCTACAACAACAAGCTGTAGCATGCTGTGCTACAAAAACTGGATGCCCTCTCATCGGAGTTTGTTTACCATCATTTAAAATTACTTTCGGTGCTAGTCTTTTTCTCACAAAGTCATAAGCATGTTCCTCAATTTTTAGAAGTCCTTTATTCGCTATGTAATCTAAGTCTTTTTCACTTAATTTAAAGCTACTTCGAAATTTTGACTTAGCAAGTCTTTCAAACAGATTTTCTATCATTTTAACAATAATACAAAAGCAACACCACTAGTTATAGCGATTAATACACCAGTTATTAAAACGATATAAAAAGTATAAGTATAACCCATTTTCTTTCTTCTTATGATTTGTCTAGGATTATATTTCTTTTCAACTTCATTTAATATTTCTTCTTTATTAATTGTTTGAATTTTAAGATTTTTAGTGTAGGATAATAAATTACTATATTCTTTAGTTGTATTTTCTTTATTTAAGGAATCAATACTATTTTCATTTAACAAAGTATTAACAATATAAAATTCATCACTTTTGACCGCTTCTTTGGTCTTATTGAGTAATGTTTCTAATACTTTATTTTTTTTCAAAACTAATTTTAAATCATAATTATTACTAACTAGGTTAGATGATTTTAATTGTAATTCATTTTTCAATTTACTTAGTAACTCATCATTTTTATCAAATAAAATTGGTGTTTTAAAAGTATTTTCAAACATTATTTGACAACCCAAAGAAATAGCTCTTTGATAAAAGTTATAATCGTTAATTTGATTGTTTAAAACTATTCCAAGAGGAATTTGTAAATTACTGATATTTTTACAAATAGTTTCTTTCTCTTCGTTACTAAGATTATCTGGTTTTAATTCAGAAACAATATTAAACAAACCACTATTTATGGCAGCAAGAAGATTTTTAAAATAATTATCTTTACTTGATTGTTCTAAAATAAGGTAATCAACTTTATTCTGATAGTTTAATAAAGTAGCTTCACTTTCCTTATCATATTCTACTATTAAACCACTATAAATCTTAATTTCATTGTATTCACTTCTAAGACTTTTAATAATTTTAAGATAGTCATTAATTTCATCATAATTTAGTAAGTTTTTTTCAATAGTATATCTTTTAATATTTGCTTTTTTAACAAATCCTAAATATTTATATCCTTTATTGATAGCTTTTTCAATTAAATTTTTATTTTCCTCTAAGTTATCATTTAATAAGATATAATAATCATAAACACATTTATCATCTTCAAAGAAAGTATTGCTTAAATCTGTATAATGATTACTAAAAAAACCATTTAATGAATGTTCATCTAAAGTTTTTGTAGCGCTATTACTATTAATATTTAAAATAGAAAAACTTTCAATAATATTCATAAAATTATGGAAAGTATTTTGAATATTTTTCATTATATCTTCTTTCATAGTTATACATTCTTCTATAGTATGACTATCCACAAAATTATTTGTTAAAGATAAATCAAATTCTTCAATATAAATTGGATAACCTATTAAATTTAAATCTTTAATTGTATCTTGTAGTTCTAAATAATTAATTTTTTCATCAATATACATTTTATAGCCAATACCATCAATTAAATTTGGTTTAATACTATTAATATTATTTAAAAGTTTAAAAAGAGCTATTCTTTTATTTTTATCTTCTAAACAAGTATCACTATAAAGACATTTTACATTATGCATATTTGTTTTTATTATAGAAACAAGATTTAATAATTGATTCAAATCTAATTTGTTAAACCACCCTTTATCTTCTTTGTTTTCACAAAGATTTCGTACTCTAAAAGGTATTTCTGACTCTAATACTTCATCAAATAAAGTTATTGTAGTTATAATTAACCCATTTTCTTTATTATATTTTTCTAAATATTTGGTTAAAGAAACAATATATAATTTTAATTTATCAAATATTACAGACTTGTTAGCACTATATAAAGAACTATTAAAGCTTTTGTATGCAATTAATGAAGGAATTTTAACACTAAGATTGTGTTTTTTAGCAAATTCTAAACATTTATCTATCCCTCTAAAATAAAGAGTGTTATCAGCATTAACTATTTTTTCATAACTAAATTCTTTATGAAATGTAACACTATTAAATTGATGTAATAAGGAATTAAAATAAAGAAAATCTTCATAAGTACTATCAAGTAATCCTTTTTCTGCAAGAGGAGTAAAAGATTTTAATAAACTTAATAACTCACTTGTTTTTTTCTTTCCAAATTTTTTACTAAGAAGTATTGGTACATTATCCAAATTATCAGTAAATTTAATAATCTCTCTTAAGGTACTTTGTTCACTAACTTTAAAATGAGCTTTAGTAGCTATATAATCTATTCTTTTATTGATTAATTTATTTTTTAAATCTCTAGTATCTGGGTTTATTAAGGAATTTTTATACATTTTAAAGCATTGCTTCTTAATTCTATCAAAGTCATTAGGAATCATTTTTTTATAATCGATACTAAAGTTATTAGGATTAATTTTTACATTTTCAATAGATTTTAATATGTTTTTTAACTCAACCATATTTTTAGCACTAACAATATTAAGTAAATCTATTTGTTGCATATTTAGTTCAATAGTTTTAATTTTAAATGGTAATTTAAGAAGAGTACTACCCATATGTTTAGAAAAATTATCTTTAACAAAACTCCAAACTCTTGTTAAATTGTCGTCTAAAGATAAGTTTTCTTTATAAATTGCATTAAAATATTTTTGATTTTCATGATTGGAAGGTAGGATAGAACTATACTTTAAAATTTCTTCTTTAAGATAGTTAAAAAGAAATAATTCATTTTGCGTCATTATCTTTTACCTCCTATTATTTAAATTATAACACAAAAAAAGCTTTAAATCTTTATAAAGCTTATAATTTTTTCATTAGAATAATTTAAGTAATCTATTAAGTTAGTAAGTTTAATTATTTCTTTACCTATTTTACTATTCATTGGAACATCATAACTATATAACTCTTCTTCCCAATCTATTGTTATAGAGTTAGTAAATTTCTCTTTGTTCCACTCTTTTCTTAAAAAGTTTTCATTACTATGTACTTCATTTAAAATATCTATTAATGCATCTGTCTTGATATCAGTTGGTAATTCAATAGATACTTCTTTTAAATCACTATTAAGAAAACTTCTTCGGTATATTGTGTAATAGCTATATTCATTGTTTATAGTAATAATTATTTCATTACGAATAATATTACCAGGTTTTTTTTCTACTTCTAAAATATTACTGCTAATTGTAACTTTAGTACTATTCATTTTAATATCCTCTCTATAAATTTATAATAAGTTTACTGCTATTATTAAAACTCTATATTTAACTTTTTATTAAAAAATGCTAAGGTATTATATATCATATTTTAAGCGGCATATTTAAGACTAGGATTTTTTTTCATAATTGAATTAAAATATTTATTAATTTCTTCAACAGCTTCATCATAATTTTGTTGTGTTTTTCTGTAATCAGAATTATTAATTGTATCTGTAAGCCCAATTAATTTATCAAATGCTCCATCGTAGTATATTTTATCATAACAATTTCTTAATAAGAATATGTTACCTGTTATTTCTGCTTCATGAAAAAGGTTTTCTAAAGCATCGCTTGCAAATAACTTTTCCACAATGTATTTTTCTAGAGGGTAAAAGTTTTCTTTTAAAGGATAACCATAGATTTGCTTGAAAATTTCTTCAGTATCATACTCTAAAATTCCGTTATAAAGACCAAAACCAGTTTCACTTAAATAGGTCGTTTCTACTTTATTATTTTCAGTAGTTAACTTATATATTGTTTGGTGTAACCCAAATCTTGTTCTTTTAGTATCATTTCTAATAGTGTTGTTGAAATTATGAGCTTTAATCAAACTTACTAACCCTCTTATAATTGTAGCACATTTTAATTCTTCTTGTTTATTTTTAGCTATTATTGTATTTTGCTCTTTAATAAAAATAATTTTTCTTTCTGTTCCAATATTCCTATATTCTTTGGTATCTTCATCTATTATTACTCGAGGATGTTCTTCATAAATAAGTCCTTGTCGATTATTAAGATTAGAATTAAAAACTTTGCTATAATGACTATCTAAATTAATGCTTATTTTATTACTTATAAAATGATTAAAAGGATAATTAGCAGGACAAACATATATAGTAATATTTTTAATAGCATCAAAAATAGTATTTAAATACTTTTCTCCATAATAAGTAATAAGATTAGGAATTATTAAATATAAAGCCTTTTTTACATACTGATCTTTAAACTCTCTATCAATTACGTCTTTTATGTAACTATCCATAATAATACCTCCTATTATAATTTTAATATAGGAAATCTAATAAAACAAATAAATAAAGTTAATAAATGTAAATATATTGTTTATTTTGCATAAATTATTTTAAAGAAATAAAAAAAATACTTTATTTATTTTGAAAATGTGTTATAGTATATGGCAAGTTTGAGGAATAGGGGTGAAATAATGTTTGAAATTAAATTAGATAGTAAAACTACAGCAAATATTGTTAATATTTATTTTGTTCTATTTTTATGGGTTTGTTTAATAGGAATGATGTTCCAATCTTCTAATGAGTTTGTGTTTGTAACATTTTTATTTTTCTCTTTGTTTTATTTTGCTATACAAGTACTTAAATTTTTATTAAATTTTAAATTAATTTCTATTAAAGAGAAAAAAATGCCTAAAAAAGAAAAGAAAGCTTTAGAAAAAAAGTTTGGAACTATATATTCAGTTGTAAAGAAAGTTATTGATTATTTCACTATTTTTATTTTTGGATTAGCTACTATTTATATATTTTTGTATATTGAAGATATTTCTCCTATGCTTTTAATTATAATGATGATCATTTTGACTATATGGATAATTTATTTAATTATTTATAATGTGAGAACACAGAAGTAGTTTAGTTTTCACCTATATTAAAATTTTTTAATTTCATCTTAATAAATAAAATATATTATGTAAAGATTAATGGTATAATATGAATTATAGAAAATTATTTTTATTGTAATGGAGAAAAGTTTATGAAAATATTATTAGTTGAAGATGATGAGAATATTGCTAAAGCTTTGAAATACTTTTTAGAGAATAATAATTATAAAGTAATTACAACATCGAAGATAAAAGAAGCTAAAGAGTTAATTAAAGAGAAATTTGATTTAATGATTTTAGATGTTTATTTGCCAGATGGTAATGGATTTTCTTTTTATGAGTTATATGGAAATAATATTCCCACGATTTTTTTAACAGCTAAAGATGAAGAAGAAAGTGTTGTTAAAGGATTAGTTTTAGGTGCTGAAGACTATATAACAAAACCTTTTTCTTCCAAAGAGTTGTTAGTTAGAATTAATAAGATTATTAATCGGAATAAGAAAGAAAATTTAATTAAAGTTAAAGATGTTACTTTTGATTCAGATAAAATGGAAGTTTATAAAAATGGGGAAGTTATTAAGTTAAGCGCTTTGGAGATTAAGATTTTGGCATTATTATTTAGTAAGATTAATAAAGTTGTAACAAGAAGTGTAATTATTGATAATATTTGGAGTTGGACAGGTAATGATGTTAATGATAATACTGTGACAGTTTATCTAAAAAGATTAAGAGAAAAACTTGATAGTGATATAATTAAAACGATAAAAGGCATTGGTTATAGGATTGACAAAGATGAATAAGAATATGAAGAAATTTATTATTTTATTTTGCTTTTTGACGCTTTTATTAGTTCTTTTTCTTGGCTTGACTATTAATTATTTTGATAAAAGATATACAAAAAATATAAATGGTACTTTGTCATTAATTTTAAATGAAATTAGTAATAACAATTCTTTAAGTGAAGAAGAAATTATTAAAATTGTGAATAGTAAAGAAGAACTTTCTTCCAATTTCTTGGCTCGTTATGGGATAAATACCTTTGATACGGAAATTGTTTTAGCAAATAAAATTATAAAAAATAAAGAGTATATAATGATTTTTGTTTTAGGGTTAGGATATTTATTAGGAATAGTTTTATTAGTAATTCTTTACCATCAGAGGGAAGAGAAGAAACTTAAAAATATAACGAAAATGATTCAAAAAATAAATAAACGTGATTATTCTTTAGAGATTGATAAAAATGAAGAAGGAGAAATTTCTTGCCTTCAAAATGAATTATATAAAACGGCTTTAGTTCTTAATGAACAGAATAATAACTTGCTAAAAGATAAAACTATTTTAAAAGATTCATTAAGTGATATTTCCCATCAGTTGAAAACTCCTCTTACTTCAGTTAATATAATGCTAGAAAACTTGTTAGATAGTGAAAAAATGAGCGAAGAAAAAAAGAAAGAGTTTATTAAAGACATATATCATAAAACGAGCAAAATAAATTTTTTGATTTTAGAACTTTTGAAGCTGTCAAGGTTTGATGCTGATGCAATTACTTTTGAAAAGAAGAAAGTGTCAGTTAAAGATATTTTGGATGAAGTAGTCGAAAATGTTTCAGTTTTATGTGATTTGAAAAATATGGAAGTTTTAATTAATGATAGTAAAAGTACTTATCTAGTTTGTGATAAAAGATGGCAGATAGAAGCATTAACGAATATAGTTAAAAATTGTGTGGAACACTCGAGTGATGGGCAAAAGATAAATATAAGTTACGAGGAGAATTCTTTATTTACGAAAATTATTATTGAGGATTTTGGTTGTGGGATAAATAAAGAAGATATTAAGCATATTTTTGATAGGTTTTATAAAGGAATTAATTCAAGTAGTAATAGTATTGGAATTGGTCTTTCTTTAGCGAAAGTTATTATTGAGAAAGATAATGGTTATATTGTGGCAAAGTCACAGGAAAAAATTGGCACAAAATTTATTATAAAATATTTGAAATAAGATGTATATATTTGAAATTATGGAGTAAACTACTACTAAGGAATTAATAATAATATTTGCCAAATACTTGTTATTATGGTACTATTAATTAGGAATTATTAATTCCTTACAAATGCCGATTTAGTAATAACGTTAGAACGGATGTGTTGTTTACATCAGGTGACTTGTTAAACTCAGTCAATCGGCACCAATGTGTAATTTACTCCTATAAAATAGGAGTTTTTTATATTTTTAGATACTATTTAGGTAACTAATTTGTAAAAATATTAAAAATAGATGATAAAATTATATTGGTGGTATTATTCCTTTATAGAAATCTACTATATTGTTTTGAAAAGACAGATATAACCTTTCATCCATTTTCTTTTACACCCTTAAATAATTCACCCATCATTCCTTTATCAGAAGATACAAAGACTAAGTAGTGTCCATTTTCAGCAATTATTTTTTCTAGTTTACGAGCTGATTCTAAATATATTGAATCTACATCTTCTGAACTTTACAATCAAATATTTCCATCCTTTACCTTCTAATAAAGATTTAAAACTATGGAATCAATATTTGTTACTATTCACAGCTTATTAAAATAAATACACGAAAAAAGTGGTGAAATTTA
>CAOJBM010000007.1 GCA_948329525.1 uncultured Mycoplasmatota bacterium | reverse complement strand
TTTTTGTTACTTGCCAATAGGCATAACTTACTCCTATTACGACCATAATAGATAAGGTAATCATTATTACTAGTCCTATGACTATTTTCTTATTCTTCTTTTCTTTTACTTCTATTTTCACTTATATACCTCTTTCTTTTATTAACAAAAGTCTATCATACCCATTTAGCATTTTTCAGCATTGCATTTTGCAATGCTTTTTTAAATATAAAAATGATTTACAATTTTTGCAGGGAGTGATGGCATGTCTTTTAAATTAGATAAAGCAAGGAAGGAAACAGAAAACAAAACAATCAGATTTCCATTACCATTAATTAAAAATATAGAAAAAGTTTTAGAAGGAACAGAAGTAACTTTTTCAAGATTTGTAATTCAAGCATGTGAGTATGCTTTAGAAGAAATAGAAGAAGAAGAAAGCAGCAAAAAAGAAGAAAATATTCTAGCAAAATAAAAGCTCGAATTAATCTTTTTTCGAACTTTTCTTTTTCTTAGAATTTTCTTCTAACCAATTTTTTATTTCTCCTAATTCAAAATTATATTTTTTCTTAAGATTAGGAAAAGCTTTAAAGTATCTGATTCTTTTAATATTTATATACTTAATTTTATCTTTTATTAAAGCTGGTAACATTTTAATTTTTTCAGTTTTTAATTCTTCAGCAATAATTATTCTATTTCTTAAAGCATAAGCTATAATAAAGGAATAAATACAATCAGCAATAAAAATAAGAGCTAAAATAATCGCTAAGATATTTAAAACATATCGATGAAATAAACCTAAAAAAGATAAAATAAGGGGCTCTGCAACATAAATAATTGCTACAGATCCAATACCAAATCCAACCATATTTCCAATACAAATACGCCCATTTATACTATCTTTTCGGTTACTATAATCCCACCATTTATTATGAAATATTTTTTCCAATATATAACTTGTATAATATTCAATAGTTGTCGTTATTAAAACTCCAAATATAAAGACTAAAGCTACATTGTATTTATATCTTAATAAAGTAAGTAATATTAAAAGAGCTCCAACACCATAGATTGGACACCAAGGTCCAAATAAAAAACCTCTATTAACGATTTTCTTATAACTAAGACTACAAACAATTATTTCTAAAATATAACCAAAAAAACTATATATAATAAAAGTTAAAAAAACGTTTGTTAAATTAAAGTTCATATTATTCACCTACTCTGCCTTACATGATGAACTACCTGGCTCAAATAAACATACTTTACAAGCTTCATATTTTTCTAATGATTTATCCCCATCAGGAATTAAAGTAAAAGCAAATTCAACAATAGTCGGAATTAAAAATACTACTACAGCTGCAATACATTGTTTTATAAACATAGGAATTTGTTTTTTCAAAGCTTCACTATCACCAACAACAGCTTTAAACATATCTACACATCCAAATATTATTAATAAAATAGGAATTAATATCTTTGCAACAAGAAGTAAATAACCACCTATTTGAAAAACTTTTAAGACATTTTCGTCTTCACATAAAGCAATCTCTGCTGATGTTGCCAAAACATTATTTGTATATATTAGAAAACTAAATAGGAAAAACATCATTATTTTAAACGCTTTTTTCATAAACTCACCTAATAAAATAATATCCTATTTTTAAAATAATGTAAATAATTAGTATATTTTTTGATGTCAAATAGTATTATATATTAGATTATGGAGGGTTCTTAATGATAAACAAACAGAATTTGTGGTACATTACATTATTTACTTTAATTGTAGTATTAGCTGTCTATTATATAGCAATGCCAGATAATTCTTCTTTAAAGGAAATAGAAAATACTGTTAAAGAAGAAAATAAAGTATTAACAACAGTCAGCGAAAGTACAGAACTTGTGGCACTTCGGATTAGTGCTGATGAAGAAATGCTAAAAAATATGGAAAGCTTACAAACAATATTATTAGATGAAACAAAAACTGCTAATGAAAAAAACGATGCTTATGAAAGTTTAGTAGCATTAAATAGTATTAAGGGGAAAGAAGAAGCTTTAGAAGATATATTACTAAAGGAGTTTGGTTATAATTCATTTATTAAAATAAACGATGACCAAATAAGTGTTATTATTGAAAATAAAGAACATAATAAAGAAATAGCTAATAAAGTTATGAGAAGAATCCAAGAGGAATATGATACTTCAAAATATATAACGGTTAAATTTCAATAGACTTTTGCACTCACAAAAGTTTTTTCTATTCATAGTATGTAATAGAAGATTATAAAAAGAAAGTGAGTCAAAGTTATGGGAAATAGCATACTAACACAAAGAGAAAAAGAAATATTTACTTATTTGATTAAGAATAATACCACAAAGGATATTGCAAATATTTTAGGAATAAGTGAAAAAACAGTCAGAAATCATATATCAAATGTAATACAAAAACTAGGAGTTAAAGGAAGAAGTCAAGCAATAATTGAACTGCTTAAATTAAATGAGATTATTTTATAAAAGAGCGCTATAATAAGCACTCTTTTAAGTTTTAGATTTTATATATTTTTTTCTTTTTTGAAAATAAGATAAGTCCGAAAGAAATACAAAAAACAATTACTATTGGAAAATTTATAAAGTATCCTGTACTAGGATTAGTTGGAACTTTTCCGTCACCAAGATTATCAAAAGTATTATTAGAAATAGTACTTCTACTATGGGAAAAAGATACATTTAAAACATATTTTTCTATCTCATTGCCACTATTATCCTTAACAATTACTACATGAGTATTAGCTCCTTCTTGTAAAGGAATTCTTCCTACGCCTTCTACACTATAAGAACTATTATTAGGTATAGCATCAACAACCATTGAATCCCTTGGAGATACATAAGTTAAGTTCCAATTATTTTTTGTACTTAATTCCTCTTTTATTCCCCTTACTTTCAAACTACTTAACTCTTTTGCATTTACTATTAATGGTAGTAACATCATAAACAATCCTAACATTAACAACTTTCTTACCTTTCTCATCAAACTACCAACTCCTTCTAGTTATCTTAAATTTATTATATAATGACAAAAAGAAAAAATATATACAATTTTTAATTATTTACACACGTATTGTAAATACTATTGAATGATATGGTTTTTATTAAAATTAATACAAGGAGTGATTGTATGACAGGAATAAAAAATAATATCAAAAAACTTCGAACAAAAAAAGATATTTATCAATTGAAATTAGCTATGGATATAGGGCTTTCGCAAGAAACAATTAGCTCATATGAGAGAAATAAAATTGTTCCTAGTACAGAAATACTTATTAAATTAGCTGAATATTTTAATACTAATATTGATTATATCTTATGTCGTACTATATATGATTTACCCATCGAACAAATAAAACCAAATAATATAAATCAAAGAGATTTTGAGTTATTAACGAAAATAAATAAATTATCTGCAAATGATAAAGATAAAACAGAAGCATATATTGATGGACTTAATAGTAAGTAAATTTTATAAATTAAAATTTAGACCTTAGGTCTTTTTTTATTATTCTCACAATATAATTAATTAGGTGATTATAATGCTTTTTAAAAGAATATCAAAAAAATTATTAGTAGCAACTATAGCATTAATTGTCATAGCTTTAGTCTACTTTTTCCCTAATGGTAGTGACCCTGAGGTATACGAACAAAATATCGAGTATATTGAAGCTAACAAAAATCCTATTTATTTAAGGGATAATAATAATTATATTGCAAGAACTAATATCATTATGAAAGAAACAGAAACCGAAGAAAAAGTTAAGGAAATTATTGAATCTTTAACTATTAATAGTAGTAAAAAAGATTATATACCTAATGGTTTTTCTGCTTTAATTCCAGAAGGAACTAAGGTATTATCTCTCGATTTTGATGGAAGTTTATTAAAAATTAATTTTGATACTACTTTTAAGAGTATTACGCTACAAGATGAAGAAGCAGTTATTGAGTCACTCATATATTCTCTTACTGAAATTAATAGTATTAAAAAAATTATGATTTTTGTCGATGGTGAACTTTTAACAAGACTTCCTAATTCGAATAAGAAACTACCTCACTATTTAACAAGAGATTATGGTATAAATAAAATATATGACTTAAATACTTTATCAGATTGTACAATTACAACTATTTATTATCTTTCAAAATTTAATGAGCAATACTATTATGTTCCCGTAACAACATTTAGTAATAATCCCAATAATAAAATTGAAATAGTTATTAATAATTTAAAAGGAAACTCTATTTATAATCCTAATTTATTAAGTTATATGGTTAACTCTGTTGAACTTTTAAGCTATGAACTTGAAGAAAGTAAAGCTTCCCTTAATTTTAATTCTTATATTTTTGATAATTTTGACGATAAAACAATTTCAGAAGAAGTAAAATATACAATTTTATTGTCTTTAAAAGATAGTATGGGTATCTCAGAAGTCGTTTTAAAAGTAAATGATGAAGAAATTGATAAATTAAGTATTGAAAATTAGGTTTATTTGTTATATAATTGTTCTATCGCTGATAGTTATGTCCTCGTAGCTCAGCTGGATAGAGCAATCGCCTTCTAAGCGATCGGTCAGGTGTTCGAATCACCTCGGGGACACCATATAGCAATTTCCTCCCTTTTATGGGAGTTTTTATTTTTCGCACCACAATTCGCACCACAATAATATAAAAAGGTAATCTGTACTGCCACAGACTACCTTCTTTCATTTTAACAATAATAAAAATTACTGCTATAAATATTATAGCACTTTTTTTGCTTGAGGAGTTCCATCTTTATTACATAAAACTATCCAACAATTTTGTAACTTGCCCCAAACACGACTTGTTTCATCTACGTATATTTCTGTAATATCAACTATAGTACCTATTTTATAGAAAGCATCATCATTTGAGTTAGCACTTGTTAAATTAGGTTTTACACTAGACATACAAGCACCAACTTTAACAATATTATCAATAAGTTCATGTGATGTTCTAATTGCTTTAGAGACTAATAATTCATAGTTACCTATTGTCCATTCTACTTTTGGTTCTTCTTTATGATATTTAATAAAATAATTAGCTTCCGTTTTATCAGTTACTACTTGTTCACTAGTTCTAGTTAAATAGTCAATTGGATTTACGAATTTACTTAAATCTTTATAGTTAATAGAAATGCCTTTATATAATCCTAAATGACAATGATTACCTCTTGCATTTGTTCCTGTACAACCCATAGTTCCGATTCTTTGTCCTTTAGATACTCTATCGCCTTTATTGACGTCCCAAGTGTCTAAATGTGCATACTCACTAACAAAGCCGTTAGCATGCTTAATATGAAGTACTTTACCACCTGTCGTTTGAATTGATTTGTAAATTACTACACCATCATCTATAGCATAAATCGGTTGATTTTTACCACATTCGTTGCCCCAACCTAAATCAATGCCGTAATGAACAGCTTTTTTAAATGGGTTTGTAATATTAATATAATTTACTGGATATCTCATTGTTTATCACTTCCTTTGTCTTTTCCAAATAAATTTTGGAATACCATCATAATTATCGCTACTACTGTAGCCATTTCTAATCTATCATTAAATGATAAATAAGCAAAAACTACAATTGTTACAAATGTAACTATAGATTTTACTTTAATTAAATTTAAAAATGCTTGTATTGCTTTTTCTTTCATAACTAATTCCTCTTTTCTAATTTATCTAATCTTGCATCTACTCTTTTCATATGTTCTTCTAAAACTGGTACTCTTTGAGCAAAATTATTATGTTCTCTAACTTCTCTAGTTAGTTCTTCTATCTTTGTCTCTGTTACTGCTTGACTTTTACTATTACTTATTAATACTCCTAACAAAGTAACTCCACCACTAACAAGAGCAACTATAATTGATTCCATTTCTATTAATTTCCTTTCATATTTTTCTGTAATTCATTTAATAAATCTTTTCTTGTTGTTACTGCATAAATTTTGTTTGGTCTAATTGCGCCATAATTGGAATCAGTTGCATTAGTAAAATTATTTAACGTTATATCATTTCCTTGAGAATATTTTTTTACACGAATTTGATTTCCATTTACTATCTCAAATATAGAATTGTATAAAAATGTATTATTACTATCTTCCCAATTTCCAATTATTGTAATATTTTTATTAGTTCTATCAAAAAATGCTATTTGGCACACGTGATTAGTCCAATTTCCTACAGCTTGAAAAATGAAAAATAAAATTCCTTCTGTATTAAATGGTATTTTAGAAGTAATATATCTTCCATTTTGCGATTGTGTTATATCTATAATATTTGTTGAATTATTAACACTAGTATCAGTATTAACACTAACCACATTTTGTTTTGCTTTTATAATATAATTTGATACTAAATAAGGTTGTATAATATTCATTGCTTGCCCCATTTTTGGAGACAAGGCACTTATTCCATAAGAAACTCCATCGTTGTTAGTAAAGCCATTAAGTGCACCTTCGTCGTGTTCTGTTGTCCAAACAGTATTAGGTAATTCATCTTTTGTTATTTTATGTTTCTTTTCTCCGCCTGTTTTACCTAAAACATTAAAATCTTTGTCACCTGGATCCAAACCAACTGCAACTTTGCCTTTGTAATTCGGAAGATTGAAAGTTGTACTACCATCACCTTCACCAAAGGTTGTACCAATAGCAGAAAATAACTTACTATAAGTAGTCCTTGAAATTGCTGAACCATCACAAATTAGCCAACCAGTTGGTGCATTTGTTCCTCCAAAAAGAACAATAGCTCCAAGTGGCAATGTATCTGCTACTTTTACAGATATACTTCTCCAAACACCATTTTCATCTTTATATTTCATTTGTTTCGCCACCTTCTAATAAATCTGTTGTTTTTGTGTATTCTATTATTAGTTCTATAGGTGAATTTAAATATCCTTTTACCATGCAATAAAGATTACCGTTTTCACTATTATATTGAAAATTAATATTGTATCCTGTATCTACATAACATGGTATTGGTAAATAATTGGCTAGTGAACCTCTAATATTTTTTATTTGATTCCATGTTCCTACATTTGCAATTACTGTCCAATCAGTAGAAACAGTAGGAGTTTTTGTTTTTATTATCTTTCTGTAAAGTGTTTTTCTATCATAAGTACCTACAACTGTTTCATCTGTTGAATACATATTTCTATTAGACATATATTCTTTAATTGTTCTAACGCTAGGTGCTTTGTTGATTTCATTTCCGCTTAATGAATCTACTACTTCTGTACCTATCGCATTTAATGGTTCATCAGGATTTATCCAAACATTAGTGTCTGTTGGTTCATCTGTTCCTATGTGTATTCCCGAGCCACTTCCTTTTTCGTTAATTGCTTCTTCTATGTTATCTTGCAATTTATTCATAGTTTCAGCACTCAAATAAGGCTCTTTAAAAGTTTCAAATTCTATTTTTTTCATTTACAACACCTCTCTTATTCATCGCTTTCTGCATCTTTAAAATCATCTAATTCTTTTAAATACTCATAAGCATTTTGAACATTAATACTTGGGTTATAATCTAATTCATAATTTCTTTTATCAATAAATATTTCAAGTCTATTTTGTATTAGTTTTAATTCTTCTGATGTAGTTTCTTCATAATTTCTTGTTCTTTTTACGATGTCATTGTAATTTATTTCTCTTTCTCTTTCTTCTTTTGAAAGATAAGAAAGAACTTGTATTTTTATTTTATTATTTACTTCTATTGTTACATTATCAATTCTGTGGTAATTAGTAACAACTCCATTTTTTAATTTTATATCTTTTAATAATGCCATAATTATTCTCCTTTAATTAATTTTTCTAATTGACTTATTCTTTGTTTTAAGTCATCTATTTCTTTATTTTGATTTTCAACTATTTCTTGTAGTTCTTGAATACCTTTACTTAATAGAGGAATAATGTAAGATGAACTAGGTTGCTTGATTTTATCTTCTCCAACTTCGAAAATCATTTGTTCATCTATCTCTTGCAATTCATCTGCTACATATCCAATTTTAATTAGTTCACTATCTCCGACTTTGTACTTAAACTCACGATGTTTAATTTTATCAATTATGTCTAAAGCATTTAATTTGGTATCAGCTATGTCTTTTTTAAGCCTTTTGTCCGATTCCCAAACATCTAATCCAAAAGCTCCAGCATTTGTTATTACTTCTAAGTACCATTTATTTGAGTACATCATTGTGAACTTTGTAATATTTGGTGAACTAGGTATGTAACCATTTGAATTAGTTAAAAATTGGTTAGCTGTAATAGAGTCATCATCTAAGCTGCATAAAGTATTATAATTTGAATCAAACAAAGTTATAAATTCTGGAGTTAAACTAAGCATACCTTTATTACTTTGTATTGTAACAAAAGGTCCAGCTGCTGTACCTGTCATTGCTTCGTCTGGGTCATTTAAATATAGTTGTATTTTTCTTCCTAAGTCATCTGATAGAGTTAAATTTTGATAACTTATAAATGTTTTATATCCATACTTATCATTATTTTTAGTGAAATTAATATATCCACCATTAATGATTACATCTTTAAGTATTGCACCTATACATTCAAGTTTACCTATTTCATCTAATTTAAAATTGTCAGTATCTATAAGAAGAGTATCTGCAAGAAATTTTATAATACCTTTGCCTTCTTCAATAGCTAGATTTATTTGAGCAAGTATGTCATCTTTATCTATATAACCTTCTCGAACTTCTAATAAGATAGAATCTCGTAGTTGTTTTATTAAACTTCCCATGAAATCCTTTGTAGGAAATTGAGTTGTATATATATTTTGTATCATCAAAGAAACTCTTAAATAAGCATTATCATATCCTAACAAAGAAACTTTATAATCGCCATTTTTTAAACTGATACTTGGCAGTGGTATATCTTCTATTAATTCATTTTCTAATAAATAAAGCCAACCATCTTCATTAACACCTATTCTTCTTGTAACGTATGCTTTTTTCTTAACATAATTTATATACAATTCATCATAGACATTGTTAAATACTCTTAGTTGAGTAGGTATTATATAATCTGTATCTTCGTTTTCAGTTATATTATGAAACCTTAATATTGAATGACTTTTAGGCGTCAGTTTAGGTCTAGGTGTTTTATATGGTGTTGGATAGTTATCACCAATTTCTTCATCTATTGGGTGTATATGTATAAATATTGGAGTACCATTGTTTATATTTGTGAAGTTTAAATTTGCTTTACCTGTTTCTTTTTCTTCATCTACATCTACAACAGTTTCAACTCTAGTTGATATTTCATCAAATCTAATTAATAAATTACCCACTTTTGAACTAATTTCATCTTGTTCTTCAGAGTAAACTTTCAATTCTGCCTCAACATTATCTATTTCTTGTCTAAGTTTTCTATATTTAGCTAAAGTATTATTGACACTAGAATTTATTTTTTTTGCTTCTCTATCTATTTCAGTTTCAAATTTCTGTTTAAATACCCCGTTAAATTCTAAAGTATATTGAGCTAATGAGGTAAAAGTTTGTATTACATTACCTTCATCATCTGTGTGAGAATATTGGATATAGTCCCACGGGTCAATACTAGGGTCTCCTATTATCCAACTAGTATTAATATTGTCTATTTCTAAACCCACAACATTTTCGTATATTCTATCTATATCTTCTTGCTTTGAAATATACAAATTAGAAGTGTTTATGAATAATGTATCATTATCTTCATTACCTTTTTGAAAAGGCATTAAAGCACCTTCATACAATACTTTAGATATTTTAAACGTTCCTTTACTATTATTCATTTTGTTATTTAAAACTCGTTCTGGGATTATATGAGTATTATTAGAATTAGGTTTAACTAAAGGAATAAAATATAATTTCCCATCTCTTCCAATAGTAGCAAAACACCCAGCATTTTCTGCAAAATAAGATATATGTATTCTTGCTGTTATTGTATTATCATATACTGATATTTCATCGTTTGCCCCTATAAAGTTAGGAGTAGCAAATTCAACCCCAACTTTTCTACAATATTCTTCTACAGCTTGCCTTTTAGTTATCTTCCCACCATTTTCAATAATAAAATCACTTAAATCAATATGTACATCAAATTTAGTACTTCTATCCACTAACTTATAAGTAGTTTTTCTACTTGCTGTTGACGGACTATCTTTTATATGAAAATATCCCAACGGAACATATTCATATTCATTATTTACTTTAGTTCCTATTTTTATATAAAACTCTTTAGTTGTATCAGTTACATCAAAACTTTTTATAATAAGTTCTGTTGTTTGAGAAACAAAGTTATCTAATTTGAGTGTTTTACTTCCGTTATCTATTATTTTTCTAGTCCATTTTACTTTTTCAGTTAATAAAGGAGCATTTTCTATTTCTACACCATCATATTCAATGTAGATTTTATGGTCATTATCTCCGCTATATCTATTTAGTTTATAATCATTGCTTACACTATAACCCATAATATTACTCCTCTATTATACTGAAATTAATATTCGTATATATATTTTTGTTGGGGTCTTTTGGGTCTAAGTAATAAGGGTGATATTTTATAGTTCCGCTTCGATACATTTTCCTTGATTTCATTGTCCAACTTTCTTCATCAAAATATGTAGCAGTAAACCATACATCTTTAGTCATTTGAATCAAATCGTGAATTTGTTTTCCAACTAAAACAGAAATATTGAAAGTATCATCATTTACGTTTGCCCTAACTCTTTGACGAATTGTAAAGCCTTTTGTATTTGTATAAGAATCTGAATCTACATCATTTAATCCTTTATCATAGCCTGGAAGAAGAGGAAAAGCTACATCATTTATATAAAATTTGTCATATTCATATTGCATATTATCTCTCCTATCCTATTTCTATTGGCTTTCCATTAGCACTAAACATATCTTGAATATTAGTAAATGTTTTTCTTGATATTTCTTCGTCATCAACTTTATTAATTACTGTTAAATTAATTGGTTGTTTAGATGAGCCTATCTTTGAATCTAGTAAGTTCATCATTTGGTTTTGATTAGCAACAAATGATTGACCACCAATATGTCCTACGAGTTCTGGACCTTTTTCATTTGCTACAAACAATTGCCCAACTGGTGGTAACCCACCATCTTCAAACTTAAGTACATTTTTAATTGAATTACTCCAAGTGTTAATAGCACTTCCTATTGCACTAATGCCTGTCTTACCAGATAAACTATTGAATATACTAAAAGTACTTCCCATTTTATCGGCTATTTTTCTTAAAGTACTTGTCGTATTTCTCTCTAGTTCTGATGAATCTCCATTCATTTTGATACGATATTCTTTGTCAAATATAGAACGGAAAACACCACTAATTTTATCCATTGCTGTATTTACTCCAGTTGTTAATTTATCTGTTTTACTTGCAAAATTGAAGAAATAATCTTTTCCTGTTAATTCTCCTAAGCCTGTAGAAGCACTGCCAATTACTTTTCCAAAACCTTTAATAAGTTTACCAAAAGTAGTTTCTCCAGAAGTTTGAGCATTTTCAATTTCTTTATTTAGATTTCGTTGTTCTTGAGGTAATACTTGATAATCTTGTCCCATCTGTTTAATAAGGTCATCAGATTCTTTTATTAATCCTTTTATTTTGTCATACTCTGGTGTACCTTCTTGTAATGTATCTAAATTTTGAGAAAGTGTATCACGATAGTCACAGGCATAGTCATAAATTTTTTCTTGTTCATCTGTACTTAGTTCTTGAGTAGAAAGTATTTCTTTCAAGAAACTTAAGTTATTTCCATATTCTATACCTGCTTTGTATAAAGTATTTTTATACTTATCACTCTTGCCATTTAAACCACTAAAACCTGAATTTAATTCTGCTAATGTATATTTACTTTTTGAAAAAATATTATTCAACTTTTCTTGAGTATCTGGTATTTTCAGATAATTTTCACTCATATTTTTAATTATTTTTTCAGATTCGTCTAATTGATTTTTAATTTCTTCATATTGGTCAGAACCTTTAAATAACAAGTCTAAATTTTCTTCAAGTACATCATATTCATCATGTATATAGTTATAAATTTTTTGTTGTTCATCTGCACTAAGTTCTTGAGTAGAAACATATTTTTCTAAAAATTCAAGATTTTTGCCATATTCTAATCCTGTTTGATATAAAATATTTCTATAATCTTTCCAATCTTTAGTATGTCTTTCAATTATATTTCCATCAAATACTTTTTTTAAACTTTCAGAAGCATTATAAATATTAACACTACTTGTACTAAATAATGTATTTAGTTCTTCCATAGTAGGCATTATTCCATTTGCTAAATTCTCTTCTAAATGTTGAGTATAGCCTTTAACATGAGCACGTCCTTCTTCTGTCCCTGCTTCATATGCTTCTTTTTTCAATTGTTTTATATCTTTAGAAATATTATAAACGACACCTACAGTTATCGCTGTTGAGGCTGCAATAAGTTCTATCTCTGATAAACCAAGATTAAATCCTTTTTTCATGCTAGTAGGTAAAGTTTGATTTATGCTAGAAGAAAATATTTTTTTCCATAATGGTAAAAGAAGTAAAATATATGATTGCGGTTCTAATCCGCCTATTATTTTAAATACATCTTTTACTATAGCTCCCCAATCAAGATTTATAAAAAGATTTCCTAATGCTTTAAAGAACCCTTTTGTAAAAGCATTTATTCCATCTGTTAAATCTTCAATTGGAATATTTTCTAGTCCTGCATTAATAAATTCGGCTACACTTTTTCCAAACTCTCCGTAATCAAATTCTTGTAAAAATCCTGATGAAGTAGAAATGATTATTTTAAACTTATTAGTAAAAGCTTTTCCTACATCGTTCCAATCAAGCTCTTCTATTGTTTTATTTAATCCTTTAGCAAAGCTCTCGCCTAATTCAAACCATTCGTAATTATCTACAAATGAATTAGTAAATCTTAAGGCTATATTTATTCCGTTAGCAATATTTGAACCTATTTCTTCCCATTCAATATTTTTTGTTGCAATACTTAAATTTTTACCTAAATTAGTTCCTATTTCTTCAGCTATTTGTTTAGCACTTTTACCTAAAGTATCATATTTCCAAGTTATCTCACCTGTCGCTTCATCAACTTCTTTAGTAAAGCCTAACCATTCCATCATAGTATCTCTAATTTTAGTAGCTTTATTTTCCATACTTTCTAATTGTAGATTATAGTCTTTAAGTGCATTTAATAATCTTTTATCAACTCCACCACTTAATGAACCACTGCCTTTATCTTTAGGAGTTGTTATAACATTTAATTTATCAAAACTACGAAGTCCTCTTAAAGATTTACTTAATTTGTCTGCACTATCTGCTGTGTCATCTAAGTAATCACCTAAGTCATACCCTCCGCCACTTTGTTCATATGTTGGTAGTTCGAATCCTACTAAAATGGCAAATTTTTCTACTAATTCATTTATTACCATTAAGAAAGCATTAATATAAGGTAAAGCCCTACCTACAGAAACAGAAAATACATTTCCTACCATTCTAGATAATCTTTGTGTTTGTTCTGTAAATATTTTTTCTTGGTTTGCAACAGAATTAATAGTTTTAGCTAAATCTCCTTGTGACTCAGATAATTGGTCTACTAAAGAAAGATATATAGTTAATACTTTTTCTCCTCTAGATAAATCAGATATAGCTCTATCTATACCTAAATCATCTAAAGTTTTTTGTAAACTAGCTTGAGTAATATCAGCTCCGGTTGCTCCACGAACTGGTTTTGTTTGCCCTGCTATACTTGCTTGTATTACTTCTCCAGACCTTTCGAAACTTAAGTTATAAAGTGAACTAATATCTAGTTGCATTTTTAATAGGTTTCTACTTAACATATCTGCATATTTACTGTCAATTTCCAAAGCATTACCTATTTGTCTATAAAAACCTAATTGTCTAGTCATTGTACTTTCATCAAGGCCGAAAGAGTCAGCTAATCCATTAACAAAACTTTCGTTAAATCTGTCGTTTGCTTCTCCTGTTTCTTTAAAAGCAACTTGCATTAAGTTAAGATTTTCTACATATTCAGAACTTTTGGCAATGTTATCTTGCAAACTATTTGTTGCTTTACTTAATCCTTTAGCAAATGCAAGGAAAATTCCTACACCAAATGCTTTTTTCAAAAGTTTTTGAGTACTTTTTAAAGATTTTTTAAAAGAAGAATGCTTTTTATGTGTTTTACCTATGTTTTTACTTAATTCTTTAGTATCTTCATTTGCTTCTTTTGTTTCTGTATCTATGCCACTTATAACAACTGAACTAGGCATATTCTGTATCATCTTTTTCAGTGAATTAAGTCTTTTTTCGTATTCTTCAAGTTTTTTCAATCCTGTGACACTATTCTTGTATTTCATAGATACAGAATAATCGTTATTCATTGTTATCACTATCCTTTATTTTGTCTTTTGATTTTTTCTAAGTAGATTTGTTTTATGCTTGCTTGACAAACAAGGATTTCATTTTGTTTTTTATATTTGTCTTGTTCTATTTGTTTTTTATTTTTTTCATCTTTTATAAGTTCAGTAAGAGGTTTATTCATATATTTTTCTATAGTTCTATTATCTAATTGCATATTTTGATAAAAACCAGCTAACATATTACGAATTTGTTGCTTTATACCTTCACTTAACTTACTATTTCCATCATATATATATAACCCATTTAACCAACATTTATAATCTAGTTCTTCCATTTCTCTTTTCTTTTTATTAATAAAAGAAGTACGGTAGGCAACGAATAATTGTGGGTCATCTTTCCAAAATTCTTCTGATGTCATACCGTACTCTATAGCCATTGGAAAAAGGTAATTACAAAAATAGTCATAATAAGATTCGTTATACTTTTTAAATATATCTTCTTCTGTTTCAACTATTTGTTGGCTTGGGCTTTCAAGTTTTTTCTTTCTTCATTGTATTCATTTCTAATTTGAATACACTTAGCTAAACATTCGCCAAACTTATCACTAAGTTCTTCTTCTTTTTCTTCATCATCAAAATATGGTTTTAAAAGTTGTTCAACTTCTGAAATCTTTAATTGATGTTCAGGATATAAAAGAATATAGAAACCTCTTGTAATCATTCGTTTAAAAATGTTTTCTTTTCTTTCTATTTCTAAATCCATAGCTTCAAAATCAATTTCTTTTTCAAATGGATTGTCTTCATCTGTTATTTCATCTATGTAATCATATAACCCACTATTTACAACACGAAAAGTATTTTTAATATTAGAATATTGGTCTATTTTAATATAGCTTTCTCTATTGAATGTTAGTGTATATTCTTGACCGTTTAATTCTATAATCTCTTGTTTTTTCATAAGTTTAAATTCCTTTCAATTAAATTATTCTGTAGTTGAAGGTGTTACAATTACGTGAATTGTCGTTTTCCAACTAGCATATCCTGTTTTTGAAGTAGTTAATTCAATAATTGCTGAACCTTCTGCTACTCCTGTTATTGCCACAACTCCATTTTCATAAGTTGCTGCAGCTACACTTTCAGTTTCACTTATAGGTGTTACAGTTGAGTCTCCAGGATTTGTAGTAACATTTACTTTTATAGTTTTCCCTTTTTCAACAGTTAAAGTTGAAGGGATATCATTAGTAAATATAGTTGTATCTTCAAGTAAATCGTAACAATCATCAACAACTTCCATTGGTATAGTAATTGTAACTGTTACTGTTGTTTGTTCAGCTGAATTTAATTGAGTATCAGTAAATGTATAATCAATTGTTCCACTATACTTAACACCTGAAAAGTCAGGAAATACTCTTAAGAAGTCAATTGACTTCCCTTTATATTTTTCTAAAATACGTATATTATCTCTATGTGTGTAAATAGTTAATGATTGTTGAGGGCTGTCTTTTCTTCCTTGAATATAAGAACGTGCCATATTACCAATAACTGTTTTTTCCATTTGTTCTGGTGCTGAACCAAGTTCTCCTGTATTTGTTACAGGCATAAATAGGCTATATTTACCATTATCTTTTTTGTTATAAACTCCACTACCTATATGTTCAGATAATGCTCTATCTATTACACTATTAAAATTCATTTTTTATCTCTCCTTAAATTTATTAATTTAAGGGTTCTTTGTTTTAAATTCTTGTTATATTCCCTCTATTATCAATATTACATTCATAATGTTGGATATTTCTTAAGATATTAGTATCAATGTTTGGTTTTAATTCATCTAAAGTATTCGGAATGTTTAGCTTTTCGAAAAATTGAATACTAAGGTCACTTAATTCATCTATAATTACTTGGGCTGGTGTTTTATCTTTCTTTTGAGCATATTGTTCTATGGTAATATAGTTATTTCTGCTTTTATTAATATTCTTTTGTGTTGTAGTACTAAATCCACTTTTAGGCTTTGGGAATATTATTATTGGAAAGTAAGTAGATTTATTTGTATTAATTTTAACTACTCTAGGAGCATAATTAGAATTTTTTAATATAAACTCTTTATATGCTTTAAAAATAGTATCATAATACATTTTTACCACTTCCTTTTTTCATAATATTCTTTAATCCAGTTACTTAAATTGCTTTCAACTTCAATTTTAGTTTTTCTAAATATTTCCAATCCTTTATAACCTGATGTAAATTCATACTTCTTAGCAAAAGATTTTTTATTAATAAAGCCTTTGTTAATATGTTCTGGATAAAACCAGCCTTCTTCGTATCCATGAACATTATAATCCCAAGCATTAGGATTGCCTGTAGAAATTCCTACAATTCCTACACCATATTCAAATGCCATTGCAATACTAAATCCATTAGGATAAGATTGCTTGTTTTTAGATTTAATCTCACTTTGAGGAATTAAAGCATTATTATAAAGAATAAATCCATCTTCTGTATCTTTAATATGATAACTTTTCTTATATAAACTTATAGAATCATCATTTGTCGTTCCTCCGACTAATTCCCTATTCATAACACTTATATAAGTTTTTAGTATCATCTTTTTTATATACTTATTTAATGAGATATTGTCTTTATTAGCCCTAGAAATACGTTTAATCATTTTGTCTATATTCTTCAAGTTTTTTATTTCTATTGTTACTCTAGGAGCTATACTTTTATTACTCATTAGAATTAGAAGTTACAGAAGTTTTGTTTTTAGGTTTATCTTCTTGAGGTTTTTCTTCTTTTGCTACTTTTTCCCATTCAGTTGTTGCTAAATAATCTCCTAATAAATTAGAATCTATTTCTTTAACAACATTACTCTTCTTGTTCTTGATTTTCACTTTCATAGGTTACCTTCTCCTTTATCATTTCTTCAAAAACCACCATTATTTTTGTATTTTGTTCAGCAAATGTTCTTACTCGATAGTTAGCAAACTCACCATATATTTTCTCGTTTTCTGGTGTTGCTCCATAAAGATATGCTAAATCATACTCTTTAAAAGCATTTCGGTTATAAGAATCTATAAAAACTCTTACTAATTTATTTTTCGTTTCACCATAAACACTCATATATGCCATTAAATCGTTACCACTTAATGGTTGATAATTTGCATTACCATAGAAAAATGGTTCATTGTATACAACTATTTCATTATTATAATCATCTACTTCAACATCTTTTTTTGTCGCAATATAAATTGGTTTATATAGATTATCAAACATTTTCTTCCTCTTTTCTTTTGGGAATACCAATATTTGATGATATTTCGCTTTTTAATTGTTTGCTTATTATTGAAGAATCTTTGGTCCAACTTATTCCATTTTCAGAATAAGAAACAAAGTCATGCCCTCCATTTTTTAGCATATTATACAATTCTAAAGCACATCTAATTTGCCAATTTTTATACTTCGGTAAATCTGGTAGTTCTTCTTTTGTGTCGTCGAAAGGATATTTTAAAGAAAGAGCGATAAACTTACTATCATCAAGAAGATTTTTTAAAACTTTCTCATATACATCTTCATCAATAAATAAATTTTGATTAAATGAAATACGTTCTTTTAAATTATCCAATAAAGTAGTAGGTTTTTCTTGCTCTTCCATTTTTATTTCTCCTTACTTTTGTTCTCCTTTTTTAGGAGTTTCTTTTTCTTTTTTTTGTCCTTCTAAGTTGTCTTTGGGATTTTCATCAGATGGTTCTTCATTTTGAATTTTTACTTGCTCCAAAACTTGAAGATATTCATCTAATTGTTTATTTAAGTCAGCGATTGTTTGGTCTTTTTCGACAATTAAATCTTCTAATTCTTTTATTTTTTTATTTTTTTCATCAAGTTCTTTAAGTAGCGATTCATCAGACATATTTGAATTACTTTCTTCTTTTTCAAATAATTTCGCATATTGTCTTCTTAATTCGTTGCTAGTAATTAAGTTTGATGATGAGTTAAAATCTACAACTTCACCTTTGATTTTGATAGCTCCGTTTTGGATTTCAACTTTTATCATCTTGCCTTTTTCCTCATTAACTTGATAAATTTCATTATCAATTACTGTAAACATATATATTCTCCTATCCGTTTGTAATTAATCTAGCTAAATTAATGTTATCAGCTCTTAACTCAAGAGTCCAATTTTGTGGTAAAGCATAGTCTTCTTTAGTGATAGTTGTTGGTAATGGTTTAACTTCATAAGTAGTTGTAGCACTAGCACCTTCACCTGTAACTTTCTTTTCATGATATGTAAATGTAAATCCATTTGGGTGATATGTTTTTCTACGTCTAGTTATAAGTTCTTCTGTACCACCAGCTAATTTTGCATCATATACAAAGTCACTTGGTTTTTCAACAGGAGCTGGAGCTGTTAATATTGCACCTGCACCACATAAGTAAGTTGTATATTCTTTTTCGCCTGTAGCAGTTGAACTACTTTCAACAGGAACTTGGTCTGATACTAAAACTAACATATTTCCACTTCTTGCAACTCTAACATCGTAAGACATTCCTCCACTTTGATAAGTAAAGAACTTTAATACTTGTAAATTAGATAATGTATTAGCTACATCAGAGTGCATAATAGCAAATGATAATACATCAGCATTTTCACCTAATGCTTTAACAGCAGTATCTCTTAATGTTGTTAAACCAATCTTATTAGTTTCTGCAACAGTTGTTGTTTTAGTAGCAATATTAGTTGTATGTTTACTCCATTCAGTATTCCCTGTTATTCCAAAAATTCCTTTAAGAACATTTATAACAGTTTTTTGGTCTATTTTTGCCCAATATTTACCAATTCTAGCAATTATATTTGCCATTGGGTCAGCTGTAGTGAAATCTCTAACAAATACTTTGTTTCCAAAACTCTTCATTTGTCCAAGAACTACACCACTTTGTTTTCCACTATCTGTGTAATCAGTTGTGATATTTGTTTCACCATCGTAAGGTTGTTCATCGCCTTCTAAATCTTTGTAGAATGGAATTGTATAATAATTACCACCATTAGCAATTTGACTTTCAATTTCTGGGTCGTTTACTACTACACCACTTTCTAAAAGAACTAATGATGTTGGGTCGACTTCATTACCCCATGCATCATTAAACAATTCTTCATCATAGTAAAAAGCTAAACCTTTACTTTTTGTTTCATTAATTTGTTTTGCCATAATTTTCATCTCCTATATTTTTCATATAGGGTCAAATTGTTTTTAATCTTGTTTTTTTAGTAACTCATATTCTTGAGGTTTATTTCTTTTTAATTCTAATTTTTCGTTGTAAGATAAATCACCCATTTTTTTAGTTACTTCTGTGACAGAGTCTTTAATATTAGGTTGAACATCAACTTTTAACAAATCATCTTTAGTTTCTTTTATTGTAGATTCCTTTATTGAAGTTATAGTTTCAATGTATAAGTCTGTACGATTTAAAGTTGTCTTTTCATCATCAGTTGCCATTGAATCTACTAGTTCGTCCAATTTTTTAGAATCTAAATTTAAATTAGATAATTTTTCTCTAACTAATGCTTTATTAACAGTTAATTGACTTTTTTTGTAATTTTCTTCTGTTTTTTTCTTTAATTCGTCAATTTTTTCTTGTTCGGTCATTTTAGCTTTATTGATGTCATCAAGTTGTTTCTTAATATCATCATAATCGCCATATTTTGCTTTTTCATTAGTTAAAGTTTCAACTTGTTTAGTCAAATCTTCAATTTGTTTTTGTTGTTCTTGGTCTTCTTTATTAACATTTTTTAACAAATCATCAATTTGCTCTTTAGTTGGTTCTTGACCTAACATTCCTTTCAAATATTCTGTTGCTTTTTCTCTTGTCATATTTATTTCCTTCCTTTTTACGGTATTTTAACGACTTTTACCGAGTGTCGTGGAATTTAATTTTAACTAGATAATGCTCTAGTAAGGCGCTTATTTGGCGTAGTGTGAAAGATTCGAACTTTCGAGCCTTTATTACAAGGCTTCTCGTTTAGTAGACGAGTGGTTTCAGCCTGACTCACCCAACACTACATTTCTAAGGAGTATTTAAACTCCTTGTATTGCTTTTTGATTTATATCTTGTATTTTATTATTTTGCTCTTTAATATCATTAGGTTTTGTAGTAACTTTAGGAGTTACTTCTATTCCTTCTTTTCCATATATGTTTTCTTGTAAGTTAGTTACGATATTAGGGTCTGGGAATAGACCAATTATTGCATTTGCAATTTCTCTTGGAACTTTAGAAGCATACAATGTTTGCAGTGCTTGTGATTTTACTAACAAACCATCAGACATATCTCTTTGAAAGTTTAATTTTACATCAATTCTTTTAAGTGATTTAACTTTACTTTCTGTTTCTCTACAGATTTTAAGAATTGCTTTTAAACTATTCAAATCACACATTTCAAACATTGTTTCATCGTTATTTGCTCTTATTCCAGCACTTGTATATCCTTGACCTGTTAATCTTGCTTGCCCTGTATCTCCATAAGATACTTCTCCATTATCTCCGGCTTTAGGAATACCTAATATCTGATGGAGAGCATTAACTAATCTTGAATAATATGTATTAGTTGAATTTGCATTAAGTCTTTGGTCTAATGATTCAACTTTAGCTGGTTTTTGGTCTGTAGAATTAATACAAATTGCTCCTATTTCTTTAAATTCTTTGACATCATTTGCATCTTCAATTTGAGCATTTGTAAATACTAATAATGCATTTACAAATTGTTCCATATCATCTTTATCCATACTTTCAAGATAATTTATATCATTAAATAAATCTTTGCCAATTTCTATTAATGATATTCTCTTTCTGTTTAGATAATATTCAGTAATTCTGTGTTCGTTAAGAATGTTTGGAGTTGCTTTAACAACATTAAATTCATTATTTTTGTTAGTTACAACTAATACCATATTTCTTGTGTAAACTGTGTATTCTTTGTAATATCTTTCTTCCTCTTTATTATTTTTGTTAGTAAAAATAAATTTTTTAGATGTTTCGATAAAAGAAAGTAATTGTTCATGCTCACTACTACTTGAGTAGACAACTTCACAACAATTTGAGTCTACATTTATTATTTTAAAAGGTGATTCACTATCTTTTTCCTTAGCTGTATCAATAAATCTAAAACCTCGACCACACACAAGCATATCTTCAAAAATAAATTGGTCTTTAGATTTTTTATTTTGATAGCTACAATAATTATTCAAAGAAGTTACTTCTTCAGATGAACGATTTCCTTGTAATGAGTATTGTGTAGGTTTTCCTAATAACCAACCTTTTTTAAAATCCAAAAGAGCATAAGCCCAATTTTCAACTGTTGTATTGTTTATATCTGTTCTAGTGATTTTCTTTTTTTCTATGTAAATATCTTGTTGTCCATTGTAATAGGCAAATAAATAATTAGTTTCTATTCTATTACGTTCATGAATTATTAAACTATTTTTAAGTATGTCTATAACAATGTCTTTTAGTTTCTTACCTTTAGCTTCAATTATTTCTTTTTCAGTATAATTGGCATAAATGGTTTTTCTTCCATAAGTTTTTATCAGAAATCACCTCTTTTGAATTTTGACGAGAAGATACTAAAGGAATATTTTTGATTTGTCAAGAATTTTTTAAGACTTTTTATCAATTTTCACATAAAAGAAGGTCTTTTTGTAAATTTTACATAGTTTGGCTTTGCTTTTTCGCCAATAATTTCACTCGTAAACATGGCATTACTATCTGGAGCATCATCATTAACATTTCTACCACTTGAGTTATATAAGGTTAAGTTGCTCATAAATCTTGACATCTCAACATTTTCGATACAATTTCTACTTGGAAATACTATTTTATTTACAATATTACCTTTTTCAGCTTCAATTCTTATCTTTTTAGGAACAGTATTGTATTTTTCAATAATGACACAATAATGGACTCCTAATTTATGTAATTTTTCTTCTAAAACCTTTTTTAATCCACCATCGACATTAGATTCAATTACTAATTTAACAATATGATGTTTCATTATTTTTTCAATAATATCATCAATAAGTTCACTTGTAGCTACTTTAGTAAAGATACAATCAACTAAAGCATATTTTTCGTAATAATCATAATAAATTGGCATTGAAAAGAAGTCTTTTCCACTTTTTCTTGTACCATCTATTACAGAATAAGCACAATTATATTGATTAATTGGCTTTTCATCATAAGTTTGTAAATTTTTCCAATCAAATTCTAGTCCTTCTGGAGTTGTAGGATTTTGTTGAAAGTTTGTTTCCCAAAGATAAGTATCCATGCTTTTTCGTTCTTTGTGAAGTTCTGCTGTACTTCTTAATTCTTCGCAAGTAGACTTATCTGTTATTGGGTCGAGTGCTGGTACTTTGATAATAACTTTTTTGCCATCTTCACTTATGTATGTATACTTAAATTTAGGGTGTTTAATAAATTTATTTTCGGTTTTCATCAAGTCAATTACTTTAACCATAAAATCATTAGGCGACCACATAGTCCCACTTATAATAACTTGCGGAGTTTTATTTTGAATATATCTCTTTCTCCATACTGTTAGATACTTATTGTAATAGTACATATTTAAATTTTCATCTAAAGCCTCTTTATAATCGGCATATAAGTCATCAATATGAATACTTAAACTAGCACGTTGTCCTACTACGTTGGAATTTGTTGTACTAGCATAATAACTTGCAAGCATACTACAATCTTTAACTTTCCATTCTCCATCAGTTTCTTTTAAAAATAAATCTTTACCATAAGTTTGATAATTCAAATGTGGAAATACTAATCCATATCTTTCATTTTTAATGATATCTATTACAGAACGTGAACCACCTTTTACTACAGTATCATTTGAACATAAATCTAAGAATGTTCCTTTAGGTTGCAATCCCAATCTCCAAGCCTCATATAATTTAACTATACGAGTTTTGCCATAACCAGATGGAAGATTTGCAATTATGACTTCAAAAGTATCATCGTGAGCCATCTCATTTAAGTAATAAACATAAGAATGAAGTATTGAATATCTTTTTTCGTAAAGTTTATCTTCTTCGTTCCACTCGTAATAAATTAAAAAACAGCCGAAATCATCTTTTGCACTTAACCTATAAGCATTTTCTAATTGAGTTAAATAAGTGGCTTTACGTTCCATATCAGTATCAATTTTAGTAAGAAGTTTTATTAATGGAATATATCTCTTTTTTATCATTTCAACGGCATTGTGTGTATCTTCTTCAACATAGTTAGTAAATAATACTACTAAATCTTGCATTATTTCAAAAACTTTATTTTTAGGAATTTTTGTGCCTTTATTTTTTATAAATTCTTTTTCTAATAAACTTAATATATCTAAAATAGTATTTTTAATTTTATCTTTGTCAAAATTATTGTCTTTCTTCATATTCTGCTTCTTTCACGTTAGAGTCAAATTTTGACATTTCATTTAATCTTTTATTAATACTATCTAAGTCAAGACTTTGTATGTTTATAACAGTTTGAGGAGTCTCTTTTTCAACAATGTTCATTTCAGACTTCATTCTAAAAGTTGTAGCTCTTGCATTATATTTTCCAAGTTCTGACATTGTCATTTGTTCGTCATAACAAACATCGTATATCTTTTGAACAACTGTTTTAATTCCTTCATCTGAGCTTTTAAGCATTTTTTTAAGTCCATTAGTAGTTATTCCAATAAATTTACAAAAATGGCTTATATTGGGAGTAAATTCACACAAGTTCAAATTTACTTGTTCTACCATATAAAGATACAAATTCCATAAAATAGACAAATGTTCACCACTATATTGTGGCTCAATGTTTTGTAAATTGTTAATACTTCTAAAGAAATAATTAGATATAACAAAAGGGGTCATTTTTACTCCATTTTGTATAATATCTCCTGTTTCTTCATCGAATTTTGTTAAGCACTTGTCTTTAAATTCTACTATTCTATTTATAATAGTGTCTTTTTCTTGTTGTACAATTTCTTCTAAATTATCTAATTGAGCATTAACATAAAATTTTTCTAGGGTCTTAATTTGGTTTTTAATCTTGGATTCTTCAAAAGCATTTTCTGCTTTACTTAAATTTTCCAAAATAATCACCACCAAGATACTAAACTATTTTTGATAAAAAAGCAACAAAAAGAGAGGATTTTCACCTCTCACAAGACTAAAAACAAAAAACCCTCGTACATAAAATCCGTAAATTTTATGCGACTAGATACTAAATGATAATCTTATAAATGTCAAGAATTTTTGAAATATTTTTCTACAAATCTCTATTTACTACATCTTCAAATAATTTTTGAACGTTATATCGGTTATTACTTCTTAATTTTTGCACTTCCACTTCTATCCCACAATCTATACAAAATTCTAAAGGTATACTTTTTCGTTCTTCATTAGTAGTAAAGTGCATAAAATCAGCTATATTTAAGTAAAACACTCTTTCAATATCACTAAATTCTATTAATAAGCCACTTATAACATTAGGATAAGTTTGCCTTTTTATAAGTTCGTCAACTTGATTTCTCCTAATACAAGATAAAGGAATACTTTTACTCTTATGGCTTTTAAGTTCTAAATAAAGTAATATCGAACCATCAAAGAGAAAACAATCACAAACATTTTTTGCTTGAAATCTAACATTTTCATTTCCATTTCCATTTCCTCTAAAATTAGCCGTTCCATCTTTAAATCTTTCATAAAGTATTTCTTTAGGAACACTTACTTTGAAGTTTTGTTCAAATATTTTTCCTCTATTTTTCATTTAATCGCACAATTTCCAATCTATATTTTTTCTTAATTGACAACCACAATAAGGACAAAAATTTATTTTCTTTTTATCAATTATATTTTCTTCATCTTTTTCATCTTCCCATAAATAGACAAATTTATCATTTAATATAAATATATCTAAAGGAAATGAAAAGCCACCAATAGACTCTCCTGATATGCCATTACACATATTACATCTTTTATCTTTATTAAATTTTTCCTTTTTCATATTCTTGTACCTCTTTTGATGTATTCCTCTTAATTCTCGTTCTTACTAATTTACTTTTTAGTCTATCTTTCCTTCTACAATTTATATCTGTTCCCCAACTTCTAAGTATTTGTTGAAGAAATTTTTTTCTAACTCTCCTTTTAACTCTATAACTCATATATCTCCTTTAGTTAATATCAAAAAGAATAAATAATTCTTAAAATTCATTTGGTTGTCTTGCTAGGGGTCGAACCTAGAAAATGTCAGATTCAAAGTCTAATGTGTTACCATTTCACCATAAGGCAATATTGGTAGACGTTCCACATAAACATAAATCGCTAGCTGACATCTAACGACTTAAGAATATCCGTCTACCTTTGGTAGATGATACATTTTAGTAGAATCCTAATTTTGTATTTAGGCTATGGTTGCTATCTATTTTGTGCTTCGTATTTCTACGACCGCCGAAGCTAGGCTAGGACTACCAACTCCCATTATCATTTAAGTTCTTTAAAAAATGAATATTTAGGTATTCCTCACACTAATTTATTATAACCATTTATTGTTCAGCCACTAGCCACTAAAGAGCCTCATAAGGGAGCGACCACTTATTCTTCTTTAGCTTTTAAAATACTAGGATAAATCTCTCTTATCAACTTTCACACACGTTAGGCAAACCATTATTGTTCATTTTCTTTTTTCGCATTCATCGAAAACTTTTAATTATCCATAACTGTAGAATTTGTGCTACTTGAACTAACTTCTTGTCTTATACTCCTATCACTAGGTATCAACTACAAATTGACTTGTTGGTTATTCTTGATTTCACTTTATCCACCACAGATAATATTACTCACAAGTTATCATCTAACCTTATGTTAGCAATTTTGATTGTCAACGACAAGTTCATTATGCCATATAAACTCTTATAATAAACTACTATTATCTATTTCCCTTCTTTGAAGGTTCTAACTCTTATATCACTATAAAAGTTCACTCAATCCCCTTTAAAATCTCTCTCAAAGGTAATAAGGACTAGATAATATCTATACTTCATTGTATGAAGTCTTTCATATAGTTCAAAATATTCACTTGTCAAAGAACTTAAATGTTGTATCTCTAATAGATACTCTAGAACAGATGTAGGGGGACTAATCTGCTCTAGGTTACCTACTAAAGGCAACCATAAAGAATCTGGAGGTTTTGTATAAATGCTTTGAAAAACATCTATCTCTAAAAAGTTCTCTTTTTAGAGTGATAAGATACTACTCTCTTTTTTTATATTTGTCAAGATAAAAAATTGATATTTTTTAAATACTGGTAAATTTCTTTATTTTCTTCTTTTATTTATTTAATACTAGAAAATATTTCTGTTATTAAAATTATTTATTATTTCTATGTACATATATATTTTAATGATAGTATTCATATATATCAAAGTTTTTTTATGTTGCGATTCTGTGAGGGAGTAATTCAGCCTATATTGGTGCATATCTGGGGGGAAGGGGTACCAACGTTCATTAATCGTTAATAGTGTACATTGAATATCAATCGACAATCGAACAAAGAATCACATACAAAAAATAGCTAAAATATAGCTATAATACATATTTAGTACTTATAAATATTTAAGAACTATTTACATACATAAAATATCATATATAATACATATAACTACATAGATATAATTATAAGTAAATATAAATTACTACTAAGAAATATATAATACTAAACTAATAAATAAGTATAATAAATACACACACTATAAATAAATATATAAACTAAATAATAATATAAAACTATAAATATACTAAATAATATATATATACTTAAATACTTAATATATATAATATATGAGTTATATAAATAATAGTAATATAAAAATATATATTACTATTATTTATTATTATATACTATATATGTATTATAGAATGATATACAATTCATGCTTGAAATGTGTACTACAACGTGTTATAATCATTATTGAAAGGAGTTATATAAAAATGGAAAGTATATATAATAAAGTAGATAAAAGAAGAAGAGAAACTCAAAAGTTATATAAAGCATGGATAAACAAAGATATATCTAAATTATTTGATGAGAATTTAAAAGAAAAAAATCTACAATTTAAAACATGGTTACAAAATCAAATGATAAAAGAATTAAATAAAAAATAATAAAAAAATGTTAGAAAATTAACAAAAAAGTATTGACGTGTGTACTACAATTTGGTATACTATAATTGTAGTACAGGAAGAAAGACATACTACTAAAAAATGGTATAAAAAAAGATAGTGTTCTAAAGATTTGGACGTCTTAACACTATCTAACATAACAAACTATCAAAATCACTATACGTGTTTTTAATAGTAAGTTAATTTTATACCAAATTCCAAAACAAGTCAAGGGGTTTTAGAAAGGTATAGAAATTATGAAAACTAAAAAACAGAAAAAACAAATATTAATTTTCACATTTATAATTATACTATTTTTTATAATAATCTACAACTTAAACTTAAAAACCTATAATAATTGTATAAGAAATGGTGTTCAAGAGCAGATTTGTAAAGACTTATTAGAAAACTAACTTAAAAAAATACTTTCTTCCCTACTACAAAAAATTAATTTAAAGAGAGATGGAGAAAATTAAAAATGAAGTGGAATTATGAAAACACAAAAAATTTATGTAGAAATGAAATCGAAGAAATTTTAGAATTAGAAGGAAAAGACTTTTATTATAGTAATTTAAAAAATGGCTATAGTTTAAGAAATAAAGCATTTGATGTATTATTTGCTAATGAAGATAATGACATTATAGTAAATATTATTAATTATAAAGAAGTTGGCATATTTGAATACGTTGCAAGTAATGAATATCACATACAAGAATTTGACAATGGAACTTATAGAATTGAGGCTGAATAAAATGGAAAAATATAAAGAACTAAAAGAACGACATGAGAAAGAAACAAACTCACTACCCTTACATTTTGCATTTGGTAAGGAACAATTAGAAAAAAAAGCGAAAGAATTAAATTTCAACTCTGTAGAAGAACTGGAAGACAACATTTTTAGTATTGGTTTTGGTGGCTTTGCCTTATTAAAAGATAAAAAATTAATTATTAACACATTTAAAAGGCATAATAAAGAACTAGAAAATGCTTTAAAAGATAAAGAATTTTTGATAAGTGCTTTTAGATATGAAATGAGCAACCATGAATATTATGTTACATATGACAAAACAGAAACTTTAGCAAAACTAGGAATAAGTTACGATGAATTTATGAGTAATGTGATTATGAAAGAGGCTTGGAAAATTGCACAAGATGACTACTTTAAAAAAATGGAAGAAATGGGTTGGTAAAGATGATAGATTTAATAAAAGAAAAATTGCAATTTAATGGAGTGTAAAAGTAATATGAAAGAAAAAATGATAAAATATTTAGACGAAAAACTTAAAAAATTAGATGATGAACTAGACAGATTAAGAAAAATAGAAGCTATTAGAGCATTAAAAGAACAAGAAGAAAAATATAAAAATCAATTAAATGGAGCATTTTGGCAATGTTCCGAAATGATTTACGATATTAAAAAAATATTAGAAAGTAAAGAGGTGTAAAAAATGACAAATAAAATTATGGACTACTTACAAGATACATTTAATTGTGAATTTAATCATTTCACTTATAATACATTTAAAAATATGATTGATTATGCAGTTAATAATTTTAATAATAGTAAAAATCAACTTGCTTATTACTTAAGTGACATTATTAATGAAGTAGAATTCGAAGAAATTAAACAAGTAATTGAGGAGTGTGAAAACAATGAATTTTAAAGAATATGATAAATTTATAGAAAATCATAAATATTATATGTTACATTTTATTATATATTATAACTTAAAATGTAGCGATAGATTATACATAGAAAATTTAAACGAGCAAGATTTAATATATTTAATAGGTTTTATTCATAAGGCTTATTTAAAAAGTGAACATTATATGGACTTAAGTCATATATGTGATATAGCACTTTATTATAAAAAAGACATATTAAAAAAAGATGTTAATTCATTCAATACTTGGGACTTATTAATAAAATGTGATGAAACTAGAGAGGTGTAGAAATGATTGATAAAGCAAAAACCATTAAAAACAGATTAAAACAGGCAAAAGATATACACAAAGTTATCGAAAATTTAAAAAAAGATGGATTTCTTTGTATTTATAAAAAAGATATAATTGCTATATTTTATTAAAAAAAAAATTTAAAAAAAGAAAGAATACAAACAAATGAAAATGACATTTATATAATAGCCGAAAAAGTCACATTCTTAAGTAGTAAGAAAAAAGACTAAATAAAAATAAATATGATATAATAATTTTAGAGAGGTGCAAAGAAAATGAAAAAAATAAAAGTTTATGTTAATTATAGAGATGAAGACAAAACACATTTTTATGAATATTTTAAGATAGTAGAAGAATTACCAAAAATTGAAAATAATAAAAAGTATAATGATGAAGTTGTAGAAATTAAAGAAATACAACCAGATGTTGAAAATAACAATGATGTATTTGATTATAATTATTATGAAATAAAATACATTGATTATCAATATTTTAACGAAGAAGATAACGACAACATAGAAGATTATACACATTACGAATATATTGCGATTCCTAAAAATGAAAGCGAGGACTAGAAAATATGTTAAGATTCTTATTCTTGATATTTTCCGCATTTAGTGGGTTTTCAAAAGGTGCAAAAAGAAATTTTAAATAAGAGTTAAAAGCTCTTATTTTTTATATTTAAACAAAAAATAACCCCACCTCTATGAGTGGGTCGCTGGCATACTGCGAGCTACGTGATTAATAGTATTTTGTCTAAATTTAGACAAGCTAATTATAACTAATTTTCATAGAAATTACAATTAACATTTATTACCTTAAATAAAGCAATTTTAAAGACTTTATTTGTTAATAGTACAGTTATACTATTTTATACTTAAAGTGTCTATAAGGTACATAAAACAAGGCAATAGTCATATATTTATAAGAAAAAATTAGTTTATTTTTGTTCAAACTCTTTTATTAATTCATCAATCCATTTTTTAATTTGTTTGCTTGGTGTTGTATTATTTTCCTTACAAATATTTTTAAATGTGTCTTTTTTTTGTTTCGTTATTTTAATTTGTAGATACTTTGTCGCTTTCTCTTCTTCTGGCTTAAGATTATTTAATCTAACTCTATTAGCATTTTGAATATACCTTCTTAAAACTTCTTTATCTGTTTTTTCAAATCCCATAAAACTTTTTTCACTCCCTATCGAAAAACTTTTTCAAATTTCTTAAAAACACAATTCTAAATATGTTCCATATTCGTTTTCATATCCTACTTTAGTATTTTGGTCAGTACAACACTTTTCACATACCAAAGCACCACTACTAAATTTTTGAACCCTATATCTACCACAATTACAACAAGGTTCTCCAATATAACCCAAATATTCCCCTAGTATTTTATTAAAGTTTTCTATTCTGTCTAATTCTTCTTGTATATTTTTATTCATATCAAACATAATTATTTCTCCTTTAAAACTTTTTCAAAGTTTTTTCAAGTTTTAAAACAAACTATCTGCTAATATATTACTACAATTACTTTCTTTTTGGTCAAGTTCTTTGCTATATATCATTGTAGTTTGTATACTTTTATGCCTCATATATTGTGAAACTTCTTCAATACTTATGTTATTCTTAAGTAACTTTTCTGTTGTTGTATGTCTCAAACTATGACAACTTTTAAGGTCAATATCATCTAAATTAGCCTTTTTAAATACATCTTTTACTAAAAGTCTAATCGTTTTAGTTGTTAATTTATTACCATAATTGTTATTACTAGTACTTACAAATAAATAATCAGTAATGTTATACTTTTCTACATACTTTTTGATAAGGTCAAATAGTCTTTCATCTACCTTAATAACATCTTGTTTTTCTCCATCTCTACCCTTTCCTAAAACTTTTAGCATTATTGTGTCACCATCTCTGTAAAAATCTTTTAATCTAATATTTACTAATTCATTAACTCTAAGTCCGCAAGTAAACATAAATTTAATTGTTAAAATAGTCCTTTCTTCCAAAGATGTCATTTTATTCCCGTATAAATTCAAAACTTCTTCAAGTTCTTCATCAGATAAACCTAATTTAAGATGTCTTTTTTCTAATTTTACACCTTTAACATTTTCAGCAATATTTTTGTAAATACCTTCATACGATAAAAATTGAAAGAAACTTCTTAAAGCAATCATATAACTATTAACTGTAGTAGGTTTCAAAACTTCTTTGATACTTTCGCGATAATTAATTATATCTTCTCTAGTAGGATTCTTGATATTTTGTTCTGTCATATAATTTGCAAATTGTCTTAAAGCAATTTTGTATGTTTCTATAGTTTTAGGTGCTACATCTATGTATTCTAAAAACTTCTTTGACAAATTGTTAATATCAAAAACTTCTTCTTTCTTTTTAAAAATACTTAGCATTTAAACCACTTCCTTGTATTAATAATATAGCACCATTATATCAAATAGTCAATACTTTTTGATATTTTTATTAAAATGATATATCAATGTCATCAAATTCACTTGCAATATTATTTTGATAACTTTTTAGAGCTTTTTCTTCTGCGATTTTTTCATCAGTTTCTTTGTCAACTAATTCATAGTCAGTAATCTTTAGAGGAAAAATGTAAGTATATTGGTCTTTTGGATTCTTATAGAAGTCCTCAAAAAATGATTTTATAATTATTTTAGATGTGTCTGTATTAGGTGGGTCACAATTTAAAAAAACTATAGGTTTCAAAGCATGACTATATTTTCTTTCAAGACCCTTTTTTGATACAGAAATTTTATAAAAACAATAGCCTTCACCTTTTTGTCGTCTACAAATATATTCTTTTCCACATACTATTTTATAGCCATTATTATGATTAACTTCTTTTACTACTTCATCATTAACAAAATCTATCTGTTCTTCTGTAAAGTTCATTTCTTTCATTTTTTCTATAATTTCATCACTTAACATCTTTATTCTCCTCTCATATTAAGTTTTATAAACTTTAGCACTAGCTTAAACAAGTCAATTTTCTTTATTGTAATGTAAGATACTTTTTTAGTTTTCTTTGTTTCAAAATCTCCTTTAATTATTTGTTCAATTAGCCAAGATTCAGAATAGTCAATATTTTTATATAATTCAGAAGCATTCATCTAGTTTTCCCTATCAAAATGTTCTTGCAATTTACCATTTTTCATACGAACATATTTAGTAATAATATTTTTGTAGTTAATTACAAAACCCTCAACATTTCTATTTACTTTATTTAAGTATTTTTCGTAAATACTATCTAAATGTTCTTTTGTAGGTAATACATTAAGTTCTGCAACTTCTGGAACTATTCCTATAAATGAAGGTATTTCTTGACTTATAAATGGATATTTGAATAACTCGTGTTCATAAATAAGATTATATAAATTAAAGTCATCATCTATATTAGCCTTAGCAAACATATACCATTTTTTATCAAATTCATCTATTGTATATTTTAAGCAACCCATACCTAGCCACTCACCACAAATTGCACTATTGTTATGTAATTCAGCAATTAAAATATCTTTGTTGTCTAATAGCCATTGATATAGTCCTTTGTATAAAATATCTTTAACTTCTTCTAATTCACTTATTTTAAAAATGTTTTTTCTTTGAGCAATATATAATTCCTCATCTTTTTTGAAGAATACTAAATTACTCCCATCTAATTTTTCAGTAACATATACTTTATCTCCTAAACAACTAACTCTTTTAGTTTTAGGATATATTTCTTTTTTTATCATCTTTCATCTTCTCCTTTTATTTCATACTTCATATTTTATTAAATTAAATTGTTCTTTAGTTACTATTGCTAATAGTTTTATATCACCTTTATAAATACTTAAATTTAATGGTATTATCCTATCATTTTCAAAATTGATAACAGATAAAACATCACCATTATCTTCTATTACTTCTGATTTATATTCTTTGTCATATTCTTTATCTAATAATAGTAAAACATCTCCAACTTCAATTAAATCAGTTATATCGTTGCTTGCTTCAATATTCCCTTTAGAAACTCGTTTTCTACAATTTTTATATTGAATTATTATGTTATTATTAGTTCCTAAAAGAAGAATTTTCCCTATACCTAATTTACGATTCACTTTATCATAACAATACATTCCTTCTTTTAATTCCATATCATTACCTCTTTTCTAAAATTGCCACCAAATATAATATATAAATCTAACAATAGGTATTAATGAAATAATAGTTTCTGTTTTACCTGCAAAAATGCCTAATTCTTTTTGAAATAATCTTATAAAAAATATTGTTGAAAATATATAATATATTGTAATTCCTATAATAATCATTTTATTCCCCTACTTTCTCTACTAAATTTGTTTTTATTAAGTCATCTGCTCTAGTAACTTTTTCTTGCATTATTATTTGAGTATCAGTTATTTCCAAGTCAAATACCTCTCTATTTAGTTTATTTATAAAAGTTTCATATCCACTACTATATTTTCGAGAATAGCCATTGTTGTATTCTTCAAACCCAAACTTCTCTAATTCTTTTAAATCAGCATTATCTTTTATTTTTAACATTCTTTATCTTCTCCTTTTAGAATTGATAATAAACCTAATATAAATTCAGTATCAGTTATATCATCATTTATATCTATATTTTCATTATCTTGCAATTCATCTCCCCATTCGGTTTTATGAGAATTAATTTCAATATATTTAATTGCTTTATCAATTCGTTGTTGTAAACTATTTATGTAATTATTTAATTCTTCCATAGCACCAATATCAAAAAATCTACAATAAGCGTCATAATCATCATCTTGTAACCACATATCACAATGTTTTAATAAATCATCTATGTTATCGAAATGGCTTGCTTTAAATTTTTCACTCATTATCTTCACTGCCTTTCTCATAATTTTTCTATTTCACTTCTTATTCGTAAATATTCTTTTCCAGTTGGTGTTTCAAAATATTTATTACATAAATCTATTGCAAAATTAATTGTTGAATTTGTTATATTTTTAATTGGTTCTATAATATCTTTAGGTTCAATATTATTTAACATACAATAATTAGCAAGATTATGTTTCGTTTCGTCATCAATACTTTTAACTATATCAGCATTTGTTATATTAATCTTTTTCATCACAACCACCTTTCGCTTGTTGTAGTTTTTCTAATAATTTATCAAGCTTGTCTATACAATATTTCCAATATTTTACTAATTCAATACACTCATCAATAGCATTGTCTTTTTGTTGTAATCTATCTTTAAGTTGATGATTTTCTTCTAATAACATAAATCTATCTTGAAAATAAGGATAATCATCTGTTGCCATGCAATCAATTGTACAAGGACAATATGGAGTTTTAAATTTAATACAATTAGAACATTTTATTTCCTTATTCATTATTTCACCTCTTTACCTTGTAAAAATGATTTTATGGATTTATTCCTGTATCCCATAAATATTCTCCATCTTCTTCATATTCTTTTACCCAATTATCATAATTATTTTTTAAAAGTTTTCTGATTATTTGGTCTATAACCCACATTTTATGATGATCTCCATCAATTTGTGCATATTGATAAGCTATTTCAAGAGCTTTATCAATTCTTTCTTGTAATTTATTCTTATCATTTACAGCTTCACAAAGCCCTTTGCTATGAGCGTCAAGCTCTTCTTCTAACTTTTGATAGTCTTTATAGTCAACTACATCTAATTCAGTACCATCAGTTAGCTTTAATAAGTAATGTCTTAAACCTCCAGCTCCAAGTAATATTTTTTTTTATTCTTTCTTTTTCTTCTTCGGTCATTGCAAAAGATACTTCCAAATCCTTATTCACTATCTTCACCTCTTAATATATTTAGTATATTTTCAATAAATTCCGTATCAGTTATATCATCATTTATATCTATGCTTTCATTATCTTGTTCTAAATCTCCCCATTCGGTTTTATGAGAATTATCTTTGATATATTTAAGAACTCTATTATTTTTATCTAATTCTTCACGATATAAAGATGTATATTCGGTTAAACAACTATCCAATTTTTGATTGTCTAACTTTAGTTGCTTATTTTCTTCTTTTAACATTCTAACTAATTCATTTCTGTTTAAAAATGCTTCTTTATAAAACGAATCACATTTTTCTTTTGTTTCTTTATCGCAAAAATCTTTTATACATTCTTTCATCTCTACTTATCTCCAATCTTACAAATCAAATATGCCACTATATAAACTACTGCTATCGTTATATTATCTGCTAAGATAGTACCTAAAACTGCTGTATTTTTTACAAAGAATAAATAACAAATATTCTTCATAAATATAGCCAATAATAAGTTATCTTTTATTTCTTTCATTACTTCTTTTGTTATATTCATCAAATTCACTCCTTTTCATAATCAAAAATGGTAAATTGTTTAGTATCTTTTTTTACGAGCCATTTACTTAAAAACTTATCAACATTTGAAAAATCTTTTTCATTGTAACTTTCATGGCTACCACCACCATGCCAACAAAGTTCACTTCTATATTTTTTATTAGCTTTATAGTCAAAAGATATATAATAATCACATTTTCCAAATAAATAATGTTTTTCATCTGGTTTACCAATACTTATATTTAAGTCATATTTTTCAGTTTTTATGTAAATATTATTTTCATAAAGAAATCTTGGTTTAATTTCTGCATAAACATCATAATTATCATTTATGTACTTAAATAAATAAGATATCTTTTCTGTTTCAATATTACTTTCCATTTCTAATCTTCCAATTGATACACAACTATATCAACACTATATTCATTAGATAAATCTTCAAATAATTTACGTACAATATTCCAATCTCCATTGGCAATACCACAACCATATTTATAAGGGATTGCTATTGTATGATTAAATAAACTACAATATTCTAATATATCATTAAATACAAATTTTATTGCTTCATAATTTGTGTTAAAATCTTTATCTTGAGTAAAACAATTAACTATATTTTTATCATTATTAGTAAAATAAAAGTTATAAGTTCCAACAACATCACATTTATTTTTTAAAGTTTTTACGTGAGTTATTGATGATAACTCACATTTGGGATATCGACTTGCTATTTGTTTAGCAAGTCCTCCACCAAATATACCTTCAGTATTACACTGATGACAAATAATATCTTCTGTAGCTTCTAGAATATCTCCTTTTTTATATATTAAAGCCATTATTCTATACCTCGAATCTTGTTATATATTTCTTCATCAAATTCATCTAAATTTCTTATAAAATTATCTAATTCTTGTGGAATTGTAGACCAGGCATTTTTTAAACTAACACTTTCTATTCTTGTAACATCTGTTTCTTCCCATTCTTTATCGCCTTTCAAATCATAAGCATTATTAAATTTAGGATACCAATCATTTCTATAATATAATACATTAAATACTTTATTATATCTTTCTTCTGTTACTTCTTTATTAAAAATTGCTAACTTTCCTGTATAGTCATAACATAGTATACATCTTGAACAACCTTCACAATTTGTAAGACCCCAAGAATTATTAATTCCAGAGCCACCACTTATTCCAGAGCCACTACTTATTCCATAGCCATCACTTATTCCAGAGCCACCACTTATTCCAGAGCCACCACTTATTCCATAGCCATTTCTTATTCCATAGCCACCACTTATTCCATAGCCAT